>JAOTTJ010000148.1 GCA_029864465.1 Gammaproteobacteria bacterium
AAGCTTCGCTGCTGTACCCGGGCAAATCGGTGGCCAGGATTTCTTCGGAGCGTACGACGTAGTGCCTGGGTGGCCTATCAACATTGCTGACCAGATAGAAGGTCACGAGGATTGGACGTGGGGCGCTGGACAGTCAGTTTTTCCCGAGAGTCCTGATCGTGTATTTGTCTTGGTACGTGGTGAGATTCCTAACGTCGAACGGCCTCGCAATGTCAGTTTGCGAGAGATTGGCATCCCGGCAAACTTCCCAATAAGCAACAGCGTGCCTTGGCGTAATACGACGAATACGTCGCTACCGGTTGGTGTCGACGACACTACAGACAATTGTCCTCCAGTCAGCGCCAGAGGAGAATGCGGAGTCGACGTACGGTGGGAACACACGATTCTAGTATTCAATCGCGAGGGCGAACTGATCGAAGACTGGACGCAATGGGATTACCTATTGAGACGCCCCCACTTCATTACCATAAGCCCATTCGATCCAGAGAAGCACGTTTGGATAGTCGATGACTATCGACACGCCATATTCAAGTTTACTAACGATGGATCCGAACTAGTTCAAACGATCGGTATACCTAACGAATACGGCGATAACAACGACCAGACGCGTTTTAACCGACCGACCTTTATGGCATTCCGGTCGGACGGCGGTTTCTACGTAACCGACGGATATCGGAATACACGGGTAGTGAGGTTCGACGCGGACGGTAACTACCTGATGCAATGGGGACAGCCTGGCACAGGTGAATATGATGAGACTCGACCGGGTTATATGAATAACGTACATGGCCTGGCCATCGACCATGAAACGAACGACATCTACATCAACGACAGAGACAACAACCGAGTGCAGGTGTTTACTGAGAACGGTGAGTATCTTCGTGACTGGGGCTTTGGAGGCAGGCCTTCAAACATCCATCTATTCTATATGGGCCAAGATCGAATGCTTTGGGCCTTTGATCAGGGCACACAGAAGATGCTGAAGTACGACCGGGACGGTCACTTCCTGTATTCATTTGGATCGTTTGGCGTTACACCCGGTGGATTTTTCGGTGTACACGGAATCGCGGTGGATCAAGAAGGCAGTCTATACGTAGCTGAAGTCGGAAATGGAGGCGCGCAAAAATACACTCCTAAGGAAGGCGCAAATCCCGAGCTTCTATTGGGAGCGCCTACCTATTCAGCTTGGGAATAATAGAGCGTCAAACTAGCCACTCTCTGCGGAAATTCTGCGGGACGCAGTCATGCATCGTCCCGCAGAACTTTCCGTAAATCCCTGCTGATCAACCGATTCAAACAACCGGTTAACGTTTGCTGCGTGGCTTCGGGGCCGAGGACTTGGGCTTACGTTTCTTACCGGCCGATTTTTTTGGTTTTAGCTTGCGCTTCCTTGCTTGCGCCCGCGGCTCGCCGAGGCGCGAGATTTTCAGTGCCTGACCGCAGACCCAGACTTTCTTCAGGCCTTCCAGGACTTCGCGTGGCATGCCTACCGGGAGATCGATAAGGCTAAAGTCAGCGTTAATCTCAATATGGCCGATATACCGCCCATCGAGCCCGGCTTCGTTAGCGATGGCGCCGACGATATTACCGGGTTTTACGCCGTGCACAGACCCAACTTCCAAGCGGAATCGTTCCATGTCTTCTCCCGGAGGCTTCCGCGGCTTGTCGCGTCGATGTTCATCGCGATCCTTGCGTTGTTTGGCGTCAGCAAACTCTCGCACCGGTCTGGATTTTTCCGGTTTCATCAAGAGCGGACGATCACCGATCGACATGCTCGCTAACGCAGCCGCGATTTCGAGCGCCGGCACATCGTGTTCTCGTTGATACTGTTCGACCAGACTCTGCATAAACGCCAGCTCACCTGCAGCAAGCGTGTCGCTGATCTTCTGTTTAAAGTCCGCTATCCGTTTGTTGTTGACTATCTCGGTCGATGGTAGCTCCAGAGGCTCGATCTTCTGCCTCGTCGCTCTTTCGATTGCCTTGAGCATCCGTCGCTCGCGCGGTGCCACGAAAAGAATCGCGTTGCCTTCGCGGCCCGCCCGGCCCGTGCGGCCGATGCGATGAATGTAGCCCTCGGTGTCGTAAGAAATATCGTAGTTGATCACGTGACTGATTCTGTCGACATCCAAGCCTCGAGCGGCGACGTCAGTTGCGACGAGGATGTCTAACGAACCCTTTTTCAGGCGGCCTATCATCTGCTCCCGCTGATTCTGTGCCATGTCACCGTTCATTGCTGCTGCCGCATGACCTCTGGCTTCCAGGCGTTCAGCGAGCTCGGTGGTGGCCGTCTTGGTGCGTACGAATATCAGCACCGCGTCGAAAGTCTCTACCTCCAAGATTCGCGTAAGGGCATCCAGTTTGTGCATCCCGCTGACCAGCCAATAGCGCTGCCGGACAGTTTCGGCCGTGGCGGTTCTACTCTTGATCGAAATATTTTCAGGATTATCTAGATGGCGTCTTGCGATGCGCTCGATCTCTTTGGGCATGGTTGCCGAGAACAGTGCCATCTGACGTTTCTTCGGTATCTGTTCCAGAATCCATTCGACCTCATCGATGAATCCCATTCGCAGCATCTCGTCCGCTTCGTCCAGCACCAATGCCTGCAGCCCGCCCAATTTCAGCGTGCCTCTTCGCATGTGGTCCATTACCCGCCCGGGAGTTCCGACAACCACGTGCACGCCACGTTTTAGCTGGCGTAGTTGTCCCGCATAAGCCTGACCGCCATAGATTGGCACGACATGAAAGCCGCGGATTCCCGATGCATAACGTTGGAACGCTTCGGCAACCTGAATCGCGAGTTCCCGCGTTGGCGTCAGCGTCATAACCTGAACGTGAGGTTTATCGATCTTGATTCGAGCCAGCAGCGGCAAAGCGAAGGCCGCTGTTTTCCCAGTGCCGGTAGGCGCGTGGCCCAACAGGTCCAGACCTTTTAGCAGATGGGGTATGGCCTGTCTCTGGATCGGCGTCGGTGTCTCATACCCCACCTCATCGAGGGTAGACATCAGCGAGGCAGGTAGATCGAGATCGCGGAAGCTGGACACGGAGGGATTGGAGCTGGGCATCGGGTAGTCCTGGAGGGGGCGAGCATCATACCCTGACTGCCAGTCACAATGTGCCGTCTCGCGCCGATAATGCTTAGCGCGTTAGGTTTCAGAATCTTCGATTCGTCGGCCGAGTTCGACTGGCTGACTTCAACGTTTGCGTTCCACGCCCCTCAACCCTAGACTGCCGCGCTTTTGGGCGAACTGATGTTTAGGAATGTCCGTTTCTACCGGCTGACGGGTACCTGGCCGGATTCAGAACAAGAGCTCACGGAAGCGCTGGCGACAGCGAGTTTCAGCCCTTGCGGCCCACTAACCGAGAAAACGTCCGGATGGGAACCGCCTGGCGCAGATCCGGCCGGCCCCTTGGGCCGTCGGCTGGACGGTGCAGATCTGCTACAGCTTCGCAGCCAAAGCCGTCTATTGCCCTCCGCCGCCATCAACGAAGCGCTCGACGAGCGCATCGAGGAATTCCGCGATCGAATGGGTCACGAGCCGGGCCACCGGGAGAAGCGACGCCTCAAAGAGCAGACGCGAGACAATCTGTTGCCGAAAACACTGTTGCGGTCGGAGCGAACTAAAGGATTCTTATTCTTATCCGAGAAGATCTTCGCTATCGACGCATCGACGCCTGGCAAAGCAGAACAATTTTTGGGGTATCTACGCGCTCCGTTGGGAAGTGCCGCCACGACCAACCTGACATTCAAGCGTTCTCTCGCCGATCTTCTAACCCGCATCTTTCTTGGAGATGCTCCGAGCGGTATCAAGCTGGGGCGCGAATGCCGGATGCAGGATGCATCTGATACTCGATCGCGCGTGCATTGGGTCGACATGGACCTGACGGACGCGAGCATTCGTAAACATGTTCGCGATGGGATGAGACTCACTCATCTCGCGATCGAAGTCGGTAGCGTCATGAGTTGCGTGATCGACGAGAACGGGGCGCTCAGTAAGCTGCGATTTCTCGGCATGGATGCGAAGGAGGAAGCCGAAGACCCGCAAGCGAAACTGGACGCGCAGTTCGTGTTGCTGACGGGAACGCTGCGCTGGCTTATCGACGTCCTGGCGCAGTCGCTTGGAGGTATCGACTCACGAAAATAGATCCCGGCCGTCGGCGACATCCGGGCTGATGCTTACGCTACTCGCGCGCGCTCACTTCGGATCTGTGTGCGCAGATACTCGTCGTAACTACCGGTGAAATCGATATAGCCTTCTGGTGTGAGCTCGATAATGCGAGTTGCCAGCGATGAGACGAACTCGCGGTCATGGCTGATGAATATTAACGTGCCGGGGTAGTTCGCCAACGCGAGGTTCAGCGCCTCGATGGACTCCATGTCGAGATGGTTCGTCGGCTCATCCATCACCATGACGTTCGGTTTCTGCAAGATCAATTTACCGAACAATAATCGGCCTTCCTCGCCGCCCGATACCACTCGAACAGATTTTTCGCTGTCATCCTTCGAAAACAGCATACGGCCGAGTGTGGCTCGTAGCATCTGCTCGTCAGAGCCCGCGGGCTGCCACTGAGTGATCCATTCGAAGAGCGTCATGTCCTTGTCGAACTCAGCCGCGTGATCCTGGGCAAAATAGCCAATCTTGGCGTTCTCAGCCCAGGCGACGGTTCCGCTATCGGCTTCGAGTTCCTGTAGCAGACAGCGAGCCAACGTCGTCTTGCCGCTACCGTTCGGACCGACGATCGCGACACGCGAACCGGCTTCAATCGTTAGATCGAGATTTTCGAATAAGGGACCGTCGTCGAATCCTTTACTGAGCCCCGTTGCCTCCAGGGCGAACCGACGCAGTTGCTTTTCCTGTTCGAAGCGAATAAACGGGCTGACCCGACTCGACGGCTTGATTTCCTCGAGCTGAATCTTCTCCAGTTGACGCGCGCGTGAAGTTGCCTGACGTGCCTTGGATGCGTTTGCGGAGAACCGGCTCACGAAGGCCTGCAACTCTGACATCTTGACCTTTTTCTTGGCATTCTCGGCATGCATTCGCTCTCGCGCCTGAGTTGCCGCCGTCATGTACTCGTCGTAATTGCCTGGGAATTCGCGCAATTCGCCATAATCGAGATCGGCCATATGCGTGCAGACGCTATTCAGAAAATGCCGATCGTGCGAGATGATCACCATCGTAGACTTGCTCTCGATGAGAAAGTCTTCCAGCCAGCGAATGGTGTTGATATCGAGATTATTCGTAGGCTCGTCGAGCAGCAAGACGTCCGGATCGGAGAACAGCGCTTGCGCGAGCAGTACTCTGAGCTTCCAGCCAGGGGCGATAGAGCTCATCGGACCTTCGTGCTGTTCAACCGGGATACCGATACCTTCGAGTAACTCTCCCGCACGTGACTCGGCGGAATAGCCGTCTAGCTCCGCGAATTCAATCTCGAGCTCCGCGACGCGCATGCCTTCGGCGTCACTCATCTCGGGTAGGGAATAGAGCCGGTCACGTTCCTGGGTCAGCGCCCACAATTTCTCGTGACCCATGATCACCGTATCGAGTACCCGACAGTCTTCGTAGGCGAACTGATCCTGACGGAGCTGACCAATCCGTGCGTTGGGCTCGGTCGAGACGTTTCCCGAGCTGGGCTCCAGCTCACCCGCCAGTATTTTCATGAACGTCGATTTGCCCGAGCCGTTTGCGCCGATTAGGCCATAGCGGTTGCCCCTGCCGAACGAGACGGAGACATTTTCGAATAGGGGTTTTGCGCCGAATTGAATCGACAAATTAGCTGTAGAGAGCAAGTTAGTGTGCCTTGGTTATGGCTGCATCAGCGGTCGTAGGCGCCGATTGCCAGTAAGATTAACAGGGATATGCGGTGATTCTTGGTCAGTCCAAGCGGCTGGATCATACCAGGTTAGCTGAATCTTGCATCCCGAGATCCAATTCCAAGCACCTGTTTCGGCGCTCTAAGCTACCGCTGAGTACTGCACCGATCCTCGGCTGCTGGAGCACTGTCTCCTATTAGCAATGGTCGCAACTGAGATACGAATCTCCTCGATCCGCCCGAAACGGTCATTCTGAGATTCAAGCGCTGCCGCCGTTGCGCAAGCGTTTGCAGAAAACGAAGCAGATCAATCCCGAAGGCTGGCGGTAGCGCCGCAATCTGTGTCCAAGCAAGCTATCTGAGCTAACTTAGTGTAGGATGACTTACCGTTCATTGAGTCTTTGGGAATCCTTCCCCGACCCTCCCTTCGCGGTGTTCACCGATGGGAGACGCGATGAGCAAAAAACTGCACGTAGGTAATCTACCTTCCTCAGCGACCAAGGAAGAACTCTCGAATCGGTTCGGGAAATTCGGAATTGTCGAACTCGCCGATGTAATTAGAGATACCCGCACAGGGCAGCGCCGGTGTTCTGGCCTCGTCGAAATGGCGTGCGAAGCGAACGCGCAGGCCGCCATGAAGGGGCTTAACTTCACCCAATATGGCGATCTAACAATATCTGTTAGTGCTGCCCCGGCGAAGGCCGTCGTCTGACAGGCTAGTAGCTCATACGCATGGGCCACCTTCTCCGTATCACAATGCCCTGGACCGCATCCACACGAAGATCTGACTGATGAGCAGAATTTGAAGATCATGCAACAAATCTATTCATTTCCGGATCGTTCTAGCGCTATCGAAGAGATCGCGAGATCGCACATCGCCTGCGGTTTTGTTCAAGCCATTGAAGCTCCAACGGGAAGATATAAATGAGCCAGATAGAAGATCTGATCAAACAGTTATCAAAGGCAGCGGGCGCCTCCAACGGGTCCGGCGGTCCCGGCGGCAGCACGAGCCGGCCTTTCGGTTTCGGAGCGGGACAACTCGCCGTCATCATCGGAACCGCTTTCCTGGCTTGGGCCGCGTTCAGTTCCTTCTACACGGTGCAGCCGGAGGAAAGAGCCGTCGTTAAGCGCTTCGGCCGCGTCATCGGTATTACTGATCCGGGTCTGCATTTCAAGCTGCCTCTTGGGCTTGACGCCGTGCAACTCGTGGCCACGGAGCGCGTACTGAAGCAAGAGTTCGGTTTCCGCACCGAAGACAGCTCGGCGCTCGAGCGCACGCGTTTCGTCGATCAGGATTTCCCGAGCGAGTCGCTGATGCTGACCGGCGATTTGAACATGATTCAAGTCGAATGGGTTGTCCAGTATCGAATCGGCGACCCGATTCGATATCTGTACGGCATGCGGGAGCCGACTGGAACGCTGCGCGATCTCTCGGAGTCGGTCATGCGACGCGTCGTCGGTAACCGCATCGGGAGCGAAGTGCTGACTATCGGTCGGGTCGAAATTGCCAATACTGCGCGCGACGAAATTCAAGCCGCGATGGACAAATACGACAAC
>JAOTTJ010000150.1 GCA_029864465.1 Gammaproteobacteria bacterium
ATAGTGCCCGGCCTCGCGTCGCCATCGTGCGCAACGACAGCGCTCGATCCGCCGACTCGGCTACGCCCCCGAGCATGTCGAGCGCTGTGGCGGCATCGCCATCGAGCAACGTGAGTTCTGCTGAGAGCACGAGGAGCCAGGAACGCTGCTCGGGTCCCGCATCGGTTTCTGCGCGTGCGAGCCACTCGCGCGCAGCGGCGCTCGAACCGGCCTCGAGCAAGAGCCCCGCGGCCGCGATCGCGTACTGTGCTCGCGCCGTGCCGATAGAGCGGTCATAGAGATCGGCGTAGATCGCGACGGCTGCGGCCGTGTCGCCGGCGGCGGCGTATTCCTGTGCTTGACGCTCCGGCCCGCCGAGATCCGTGGGTACGACTGTCGGCACGGTCGTCGTCGCACAGCCAGCAACGATGACGAGGCCGAACAGCGTTAGCAGTAACCTAGGTGAGCAGACGGAGATGGGCTTGCACATTCAGCGTTCTCGCAGGCAGCATGAATTCATGGCGGACGAGTCTCAAGGTGTGCTCTATGTCGTCGGTACGCCGATCGGCAATCTCGAGGACTTGAGCGCTCGAGCCCAACGGACACTGGCCACGGTGGATCTCGTTGCCGCCGAGGATACCCGGCACACACGCGGATTACTATCGAATATTGGGCTAAAACAGACACTTATTGTCTATCAGCAACACAACGAATCGCGCCAGACTGAGCGCCTCATCGACGTGCTGGCCGAGGGAAAATCCGTCGCGCTCGTCAGCGATGCGGGCACACCGCTGATCAGCGATCCTGGGCTCACGCTCGTTGCGGCTGCACTCGATGCCGGTATCGAGGTTGTCGGAATTCCGGGTCCGAGCGCGCTCGTGACGGCATTATCGATCAGCGGCCTGCCGGCGGAGCGTTTCATCTTCGAGGGTTTTTTGCCGCGGCGCGCGGCCGCGCGCCGCTCGCACCTCGAGACGCTACGCCACGAGCCGCGCACGATGGTCTTCTACGAGGCCGTGCATCGCGTCGTAGACACGGTCGCGGATCTCAAGGCGATCTTCGGCTCGGACCGGCGGATTGCGCTCGCGCGCGAGTTGACCAAACTGCACGAAAGCCTGGAGTCTGGCACGCTCGCGCAGATCGCCGCGCGACTCGGCGACGACATCCCGCTCAAGGGCGAGTTCGTGCTGGTCGTGGCCGGCGCATCCGAGGCGGCCGGTGGCGATGTCGCCGAGGCCACGCGCGTCTTCGAGATATTGCATGCGGAGCTGCCGGCGACCTCGGCGGCAAAGCTCACGGCGAAGATCACAGGCATCTCGCGCAACGAGGTCTATCGCCTGACGCGCGCTTGCGCGGACTGACCGTCCGGACGGATCGCTCGCGCCCATCGCCTGCCGATGGCCTTGCGCAGGCGGCAGTCGCGATGGCGCTCCCCTCACCGCGCGGCTGCCACTTCGCTCGGCGAGGCACATCATGCCTGCCGCCAACCGGAGCCGGGGCCCGAAGGCTCGCAGTGATCGGGCGCGAGCGGTGCGTCGGCCCGACCGGGCTCTGATAAGATGCCCGCGGGAGCCGGCCGAGCAGTCGCTGGGGGTAACCCCGGAGGAAAGTCCGGGCTCCATTGGGCAGGGTGCCAGGTAACGCCTGGGGGGCGCGAGCCCACGGAAAGTGCCACAGAAAATATACCGCCTGGCCTTCGGGCTCGGTAAGGGTGAAATGGTGCGGTAAGAGCGCACCGCGCAGCTGGCAACAGTCTGCGGCAGGGTAAACCCCACCTGGAGCAAGACCGAATAGGGGAACGTTGAGTGTGCCCACACGAGTTCCCGGGTAGGTCGCTAGAGATTCACGGTGACGTGCGTTGTAGATGAATGACTGCTCTCGACAGAACCCGGCTTACAGGCCGGCTCCCACCTGTACCAAGTCCTAAGCAGGGGCCCGTTCTCGAGGCCCAGTCGCATTCTTGCGACATAATGCAATGGGCACTTTAAGTGTATATTCTAACCCATTGATTTTTGGTTCCAGAGGCCCGGCCCCGATCCTGCAGACTCACGTCTAACCCACTGTCAAACAAAAAAAAATCTAATCTTTTCGGTTGACAGCCCACGGCCCCGCTCCCTATAGTGCGCCGAGTGGTAAAAAGTGGGGAAAACTGGAATCGCGATGTTCCGCGGGGCCTTCAAAGTCACGCTCGATGCAAAGGGGCGACTCGCGATACCGAGTCGTTTCAGAGAGCACCTATTGACTCGAGCCGATGGCCGCCTCGTGGCCACGGTCGATCGCTCCGGATGCCTGCTCATTTACCCACAACCAGAATGGGAGGACTTCGCGCGTAGGTTGAACGCCCTGCCGGGGCTAAGGCCCCAGGTGCGTGAGTATCAACGCGTCATGCTGGGGAACGCAACGGACCTCGAGATGGACGGTCAGAGCCGTGTGCTGCTCTCGCGTGCGCTGCGGGAATTCGCCAGCTTGGACAAACAGGCCATGCTCGTAGGCCATGGTAAGAAATTCGAGCTATGGGACGAAGAAAGGTGGAGCAAACGCCTGACTGAGTGGGTAGCCAGCGACGAGCCGCTGGATCCGGATCTTGCAGAACTGCGAGTCTGAGCGCACCGGCGTGTGACCGACCGATCGGGTCATGAGCCGGTGCTGTTGCGCGAGGCGCTCGCGGGCCTGGCGATCCGAGACGACGCCTGCTACGTCGACGGCACGTACGGACGAGGGGGACACAGCGCTGGGATTCTCGCGCAGCTTGGTGAGCAGGGGCGGTTGCTTGCATTGGATAAGGACCCGGAGGCGGTGGCGCACGCGCGGGAGCGGTTCGGCGCCGATCCGCGATTCTCGATCGAGCACGGCGGCTTCGAGCAGCTCAGCGCGCACGTTGAGCCTTGGCTCGCAGGTCGTGCTCTCGCAGGTGTGCTTCTCGATCTCGGCGTGTCCTCACCCCAGCTCGACTCGGCCGAGCGCGGCTTCAGCTTCGCCAGGAATGGACCGTTGGATATGCGCATGAACTCGCAGCAGGGCCTCACGGCTGCCGAATGGCTGGCAGATGTCAGCCAGGCGGAGCTTACGCGCGTGCTGTTCAGGCTCGGCGAGGAGCCCCGCGCGCGCCAGCTCGCGGCCGTGATCATCCGCGAGCGCGAGCGTGCGCCGATCACGAGCACGCGGCAGCTTGCCGAGCTCATAGAACATCACTCGCCGAGGCGACCGCAACGCCTGCATCCGGCGACGCGGGTTTTTCAGGCGTTGCGAATTCGCATCAACGCAGAGCTCGAGGCCCTGGCTACCGTGCTCGAGCAGAGCCTCGAATTGCTCGCGCCGGGCGGACGGCTATGTGTCATCAGCTTTCACTCGCTGGAGGATCGGATCGTCAAGCGCTTCATCGCGAAGCAATCGCGTGTCGATCCCGTCTACGCCGGCCTGCCGACAGTGCCGCCGGAAGCTCAGCCGCGGATGGCGAAGATCGGCCGGCTCGTGCGCCCGAGCGCTGAGGAAAGCGCGGCCAACCCGCGCGCCCGCAGTGCGCGTTTGCGTGTGGCCGAGAAACTCGAGGCCGCGGTGTCATGACGTTCGGTCGGTATGAGCTTCTCGTGTGCGTCCTACTTGCCGCCGCCGTCGTTACGTCCGCAGTTTGGGTGGCGAGCACGCGGCATCAGGCGCGCCAGCTGTTCATCGAGCTGGAGGCCTTGAACCGCGAGCGCGATCGGCTGCAGGTGGATTGGGGTCGTCTGCAGCTCGAGCAAAGCGCCTGGGCTGCACACCCGCGCGTGGAGTCGCTCGCGCGGGAGGATATCGGGCTCGATCTGCCCGATCAGCGCAACGTCGTCCTCGTGACGGAGCAGCCTCGGTGAGCCGCCGCAAGAAGACGCCGCAACACGTCTGGCGCCGTTGGCGCAGTGTGTTGCTGCTGACCTGCTTCGCCGCGGCCGGTGGGATTCTCGAGGCACGGCTCGTCTATCTGCAGCTCGTCGATCGCGAATTCCTGTCCGCGCAGGGCGACGACAGACATATCAGGACCGTGCAGATCTCCGCACATCGTGGCCCGATCGTCGATCGCAATGGCGAGCCGTTGGCCGTGAGCACGCCGGTCGACACGATCTGGGCGAATCCGCGCGATCTTATGCCAGCGATCGAGCGCGTCGGTGAGCTCGCCGAGATCATCGACGTCGAGGAGGACTGGCTCGTGCGCCGCGTTACGAGCAACCTCGATCGCGAGTTTGTCTATCTGCGGCGTCACCTGCGACCGGACGATGCCGCCTCCGCGTTGCAGCTTGGCCTGCCCGGTGTCGGCACGCTCAGAGAGTACCGGCGTTACTACCCGAGCGGCGAGGTCTCCGGCCATTTGCTCGGATTCACGAATATCGACGACCAGGGTCAAGAAGGTCTCGAGCTCGCCTACGACTACTGGCTGCGCGGGGAGACCGGGCGCAAACGCGTCCTGCAGGATCAGCTCGGTCGCGTCATCGAGGATGTGGAGCTGCTCGCACCAGCGAGAGCCGGCCGTACGCTGACGACCAGCCTCGATCTGCGCGTCCAGTATCTCGCTTATCGGGAGCTCAAACGCGCCGTCGCAGAGAGCGGAGCGCTGTCTGGCTCGGTCGTGATTCTCGACGTCGGAACCGGTGAGGTTCTCGCCATGGTCAACCAGCCGTCGTTCAATCCGAACGATCGCAGTCAGCTCGACGTTGCACGCTATCGCAATCGCGCGGTGACCGATATCTTCGAGCCCGGCTCGAGTTTCAAGCCGTTCGTCGTCGCCGCGGCGCTCGAAACGGGACGTTACGAGCCTACCTCTACGATCAATACGTCGCCGGGCTACCTGCGCGTCGGCGGTAAGGTCATCACGCAGGATTACAACGATCTCGGTGAGATCGACCTGGCGACGATCCTCGCACGGTCGAGCAACGTCGGCGTTGGCAAGCTCGCACTCGATCTCGAGCAGCGTCAGCTCTGGGGCGTGTTGTCGAGTTTCGGCATTGGCAGCCTCACCGAGAGTGGCTTTCCGGGCGAGTCTGCCGGTGTGCTCAACGATCCGGAGTTCTGGCGGCCGGTCGGGCAGGCGACGCTTGCCTACGGATACGGACTCAGCGTCACGGCGCTGCAACTTGCCCAGGCGTATTCGGTGATCGCGGCCGATGGCATTCAACGTCCGATCTCGCTCGTCGCTGTGGACGCTGCGCCAACGGGCAGGAACGTCGTATCAGCCGCGACTGCCCGCGCCGTCAGGAATATGCTCGAGACGGTCGTTTCGGAGCAGGGCACCGGGCTGCGCGCGGCGGTTCAGAACTATCGCGTCGCCGGCAAGACGGGCACGGCTTGGAAGTCCGGCGTCGGCGGCTATTCCAAGGATCGTTATCTCGCGGTGTTTGCAGGCCTCGCGCCGGTCTCGGTGCCGAAGATCGTCGCAGTCGTCATCGTCGATGAGCCGCGCGGTGAGGATTACTACGGTGGCGCGGTTGCAGCGCCGGTGTTCTCGCGCATCGTCGGTGGGACGTTGCGCCTACTGGCCGTTCCGCCCGACGGACTGGTCGAGCCGCCGTCGGCGATCGTCGCGCAGGCCGAGGTCGCGCGGGCGGTGGGCGCTCCATGATGGCCGCGGTCGCGACAATGGTCATGAGCCTCGGTGAACTGCTCGGCCCGGCAGCCGGCGACCTCGCGGGTCTGGAAATCCACGACCTCGTTGCCGACAGTCGCCAGGTCGAGCCCGGCGCGGCTTTTGTCGCATTACCCGGATCACGCGGGCATGGCCTCGATTTCGCTGACGATGCGCGCGCGCGCGGTGCGGCCGTCGTCGTCTACGAGCCGTCCGCTGCTCACCCGCACGTGCCGGCGCCCAGCGTAGCCGTGCCGGGACTCGCACAACGACTTGGTGAGCTTGCGCAGACGTTCTTCTGGCGGTTGCGCGACCCCGTCGTGCTCACGGGTGTGACGGGGACGAACGGTAAGAGCACGGTCGCCTATCTGATGGCCGAGGCGCGGACGCGCTTGGGTCACGACTGTGCCTATCTCGGAACGCTCGGTGCCGGCGTGCCGCCCAAGCTCACGCCGCAGGCGTTGACCACGCCCGATTGCCTGACGTTGCATCGCAGCCTGCGTTTACTCGGCACCGAAGAGGCCGCGATGGAGGTGTCCTCGCATGCGCTTGCGCAGGACCGCATCGCGGGATTGAGTTTCACAACGGCCGTCTTTACGAATCTGAGCCGCGACCATCTCGACTATCACGGTGATATCGAGAGCTATCGAGCCGCCAAGGCACGCCTGTTTTCGCTCGACGGGCTCGAGCATGCGGTCATCTTCATCGACGATCCGTTCGGTGCCGTGCTCGCCGGACAGTTGCCGGCTGGCGTCGTGCCGACGACCGTGAGCTTTGCCGGCAACGCGCATATCGAAGGGCGTCTGGTCGAATCCGGACTCGGGGGTATCACGGTCGAGGTACAAACGCCCCAGGGAGCCGCGACGATCGACTCGGCGCTGCTCGGTGATATCAACGCCGAGAATTTGCTACTCGCGCTGGGTGCGCTATTGACACTCGATACGCCGCTCGAGGACGCCAGCGCGGCGCTCGCGCAATGCTCCGGTCTGCCGGGCCGCATGGAGCTCATCGACCGCGCCGATTCCACTGCTGCGATCGTCATCGACTATGCGCACACGCCCGATGCGTTGCACCGGGTGCTCGGCAATCTGCGCCGGTTCACGGACGCGCGGCTGTGGTGCGTGTTCGGCTGTGGCGGTGAGCGCGATGTCGGTAAGCGAGCGGCCATGGGAGCCGCAGCGAGCGCGGCTGATCAGATCGTTTTGACCGACGACAACCCGCGAGGCGAAGACCCCGCCGCAATCGTTGCCGATATCCGCCGCGGGATCGATCCGGGTGCGCAGGTCGCCGTAGAGCATGATCGTCGCGCCGCGATCGAATTCGCGCTCGGGCGTGCTGAGGCCGGCGACATCGTCCTCATTGCGGGCAAGGGCCACGAAACAACGCAGGTCCTCGCCGATCGATCGCTGCCGTTCAGCGATCGTGAAGTCGTCGAGGAAACGCTCGGAGCCATGGCATGATGGCGCGGACCCTGGCCGCCGTCGCGCGCGAAGTGCACGGTCGGCTCGTCGGGCCGGACGCCGCGTTCGGCACCGTAAGCATCGACAGTCGTCGCATCGACACCGGGGGGCTGTTCGTCGCGATTCATGGCGAACGATTCGACGGCAACGAGTTCGTCGATGACGCTTGCACGCACGGCGCGGCCGGCGCAATTGTTTCGCGCCTCAGCGAAGCGGCACTGCCGCAGGTCGAGGTCGCCGATACGCGCCTGGCGTTCGGCCAGATGGCGCGGGCTTGGAAAGACAACTTCGGCATCCCCGTTATCGCCGTCACTGGCAGTAACGGCAAGACGACG
>JAOTTJ010000149.1 GCA_029864465.1 Gammaproteobacteria bacterium
AGGAGCGCAAAAGGCAACAAGCTTGCGGCAATCACGCCGGCCTTGAGCCATGCCAGGCGGTAGCGGGTCATCGGGCCGCGCGCTCTCGGGAAAACCGGCGCTTAAAAATTTCGGGCGAGATCGAGGCCCGTGTAGAGATCGGCGACTTCTTCGGCGTAACCATTGAACAGCAGCGTCGGCTGACGCGACGCGAACAGTCCAGCACCGAGTGGGCGCTCGGATGCCTGACTCCAGCGCGGGTGCGATACGTCGGGATTGACGTTGGAGTAAAAGCCGTATTCGCGCGCGTTGGCCATGTTCCAGCTCGTCTGAGGCTGTTCATCCATGAAGCGGATGCGCACGATGGACTTGATGCTCTTGAAGCCGTACTTCCACGGCACGATGAGGCGCAACGGCGCGCCGTTCTGATTCGGCAGGACCTGCCCGTACAGGCCAACGGTAAGCAGGGTTAACGGGTGCATGGCCTCGGCGATCGTCAGGCCTTCACGATACGGCCAGCGCAGTACCGGAGAACGCACACCCGGCATGGTTTCCCGATCGTTCAACGTGAAGAACTGTACGTATTTAGCTTGCGACGTAGGCGCGAAGCGCTCGAGCAGATCCCCGAGCGGAAAGCCGACCCAGGGCACGACCATCGACCACGCCTCGACGCAGCGGAACCGGTAGATGCGTTCCTCGAGCGCGTGCGGTTTGAGAATATCCTCGAGCGTGAACGTGCCCGTATTCTCGGCCTCTCCCTCGACCGTAACGGACCACGGATCCGTCACGAGTGTATGTGCGTTGCGTGCGGGATCGCCCTTGCCAGTGCCGAACTCGTAATAGTTGTTGTAACTGGTTACGTATTCCATCGGCGTCGGATCAGTCGCGTTGTCGCCGGACCAGGGAGCAAGCTCTGTAAACTGGCCGTCTGCCGGCAGCGCCGCGCCCGCCGCTGTCTGTGTATGCGCCATCGCGCCGGGTATCAAGCCCAGCGCAAGCGCTGTCTTGAGGAGTTCGCGGCGCTGAACGAAGGTACGCTCGGGCGTAATCTCCGAGGACTTAATCGGGTTCGGTCGTTTGATCAGCATTGTCTCGCTCGGTTAGTCAGGGCGATAAGTTAGACCCCGCGAACACCGGGAATATTGCAGTCAGGCACAAAAAATAGCCAGCGCGCGCCGCATCCCGGTAGTCGGTACCTCGTATGCACCAAATTAGTGCCTCAGGGCCATCGCGGTGCGTAGTCGGCTACAATCGGTCCGGCAAGAACAAAAAAGCCCCACAGGGGCTTCTCAAATCCAAACTTTTCTCGGGGGACTCTCATGAAGCTAATTACCGCTGTGATCAAGCCCTTTCGGCTCGATGACGTCCGCAACGCGCTCGCGGAAGTCGGCGTCCAGGGCATGACCGTAACCGAGGTCAAGGGTTTCGGTCGGCAAAGAGGCCACACGGAGCTATACCGGGGTGCCGAATACGTTGTCGATTTTCTACCTAAGGTAAAGCTCGAGCTCGCTCTGACCGATGAGCTTGTCGATCGGGCTATCGAGGCCATCATCGAATCGGCCAAGACCGGCAAGGTGGGCGACGGTAAGATTTTCGTAACCGATCTGAGTCAGGTCTACCGAATTCGCACCGGGGAAACCGGCGATCAAGCTATCTGAGCGGGGAGCTACGATGAAAACAATGATAAAGGCGGCAGCCGCGACGGCTGTCGCATGCATGTGCCCGGCTATTGCAGCCGCGCAGGCGCTGGATAGCGGTGACACCGCGTGGATGTTGACGTCGACGGCCCTCGTCTTGTTCATGACGCTGCCGGGACTCGCGTTGTTCTATGCGGGACTCGTGCGCAGTCGCAATGTTTTGTCGGTCGCTATGCAGTGTTTCGCGATCGCGTGCATGGTCTCGGTCATCTGGGTCGCATTCGGTTACAGCATGGCTTTCGGCGGCAGTGCCCTCAACGGTCTCGTCGGCGATATGTCGAAGGCCTGGCTCGCCGGTGTCGGCCTCGAGGCCTTGTCGGGTAGCTACCCGGAAACCGTGTTCGTGATGTTCCAGCTCACGTTCGCGATCATTACACCCGCGCTCATCGTCGGTGCATTCGCCGAGCGCATGCGCTTCTCTGCAATGCTCTTGTTTACGGGCTCTTGGGTCGTGGTCGTCTATTTTCCGGTTGCGCACTGGGTGTGGGGAGGCGGTTGGCTCGGCGCCATGGGTTTTCGTGACTTCGCCGGCGGCGCCGTCGTACACGTGACGGCTGGCGTTGCGGCAGTCCTGGCCGCGATCGTCATCGGCAACCGGCGCGGATTCCCGGAGACGCCGATGCCGCCGCACAACCTGCCGATGACCGTAACCGGCGCCTGCATGCTTTGGGTCGGCTGGTTCGGATTCAATGCCGGCAGCGCACTTGCAGCAGACGGCGCTGCGGGCATGGCAATGCTGGTCACGCACGTCAGCGCCGCGGTCGGATCGCTAACGTGGATGACGGCCGAGTGGGTGAAGTTCGGTAAGCCGAGCGTGCTCGGTATCGTCACTGGCATGGTTGCAGGACTCGCGACGATCACCCCAGCGTCGGGTTTCGTTGGACCGATGGGCGCTCTAGTGATCGGCGTGGCCGGTGGCCTCGGCTGTTTCCTTGCCACACAGTTCATGAAGCGCAAGCTGAAGATCGACGACTCGCTCGACGTCTTTTCGGTTCACGGCGTCGGAGGCATGATCGGCCTGCTATCGACAGCCGTGTTTTCGGCCGCGAGCTTCGGAGGGCTCGGCCTCGACGAGGGCGTTTCGATCGGCAGCCAGTTCGGCGTGCAGGTGCTCGGCATCCTGGCAACGGCGGCCTGGTGCGCGGCTGCGAGCCTGGTCTTGCTCAAGCTCATCGCCGTCGTCGTGCCGCTACGGGTGTCGGCCGAGGAGGAAAACGAAGGTCTCGATCTCGTTTTGCACGAAGAGCGCGGGTACAACCTCTAGCGCTGACTCGAATGCAGCCGGGCCCGGTGTCCGCACCGGGCCCGGTCATGCAGGGCGGTCTGGCGAGATATCCAGGCTAGGTTACGGGGATGGCGAACCCGGCAGGCTTGACGATCAACAGGTCGCACGGCAGGCGATCGAGGACGCGCTCGGCTGTGTTGCCGATAAAGATTTTCTTGAGGCCGCTACGCGAGATCGCTCCCATGATCACGATGTCGGCCGGTAGATTGCTACTTAGCGCGAGCAAAGCCTCTGCAGCTACGCCTTGGTGTAGGTGGACGGCCGAATCCGGGACAGGATAGGCGTCGAGCAACTGCGCTAGCGCTTTTCGGTGACTCTGCTCCAGTGCTGCGGTCAATTCCCTGACGGGGACCGCGATCGGTGATGCGATGCTGCCTGTCGCCCCGGCAATCACAGGTGCCGGATCGAATGAGTGAAAGACCTGGAGATCCCCGTGCAGCGCGGTCGCCAGCTCTTTGGCCAGCGCGAGGATCGCGTGATCGAGCTCGGCAGGTTTGGCGTGGGCGTGGAGCGGATCGACCGCCGCGAGAATCTTCGGCTCGGCTGCGAACTGGCGAGGCTTGACGAGCAGCAGCGGTGCGGAACAGCTGTGGATCAGGCTCCAATCCGTATTCGAGAACAGCGCTCGCCTGATGGCACTGTGGTAGTGCGTGTCCTTGGCCACGATGATCGGCTGCAGCTCGGCCGCTTTTCGCAGCACGCCGTGATCCAGTGGATGCTCCCATCGTGCGTCGACACCGACCGTGATTCCTTGCTCGCGCAGCGGCGCCGCGAGTGCCTCGAGGCGCAGTTCGTGCATCTTGAGTAGCTCGCGCTGCGCCCCTTCCATTGCATCGGATGAGAAGAAACGCCCGCCCGACAAGTGCTGATCATAGTCACAAATCAGCAGCTCGAGCGAGGCGCCGAGCTGTCCCGCGAGCCAAGCTGCACGCTCCAGCGCGGGCTGCTGGTCAGCGGTCGGATCGATGACGACGAGGATGCTCTTGTTAGCGCTCATAGCTTCGTCTGGTCGTACCGGACGGTGGGATGCTCAAATGGACTCTCGATTTATACTCGCGGTCCGAGTCGGGCCATAATCGGGTCAAATGCCTAAATCGATCTCGGGAAACACGTATGCGTCTGATCCGACCAAACCCGGCTCGCGGGCGCAGGTTACTGCTGAGCTCAAAGCCCTATTCGATGCAGCAGTCGATGGCATCATCGTAATCGATGAGCATGGCGTCATTGCCGAATTCAACAAGGCAGCAGAGCGGCTATTCGGTCGCCAAGCCTCTAACGTCGTCGGCCTTCCCGTCACCGTGCTCATGGCCGAGCCGCATCGCTCGATGCACGAGACCTACATCAGCCGATATCTCGAGACAGGCGAAGCGCGGATTATCGGCATCGGCCGCGAGGTAAGCGCGCAGCGTGCCGACGGCAGCCTGTTTCCGATTGCGCTGAGCGTCGGCGAAATCGAAGGCGGCAAAGACCGCCGTTTCATCGGTTTGATTCGCGATCTTTCGGCGCAAAAGGCCGCGGAAGAAGAGGCGCACAGTCTGCAAAACCGTTTAGCGCACGTCGGTCGGTTCAACCTCATGGGCGAGATGGCCGCCGGTTTGGCCCACGAGCTCAATCAGCCACTCAGCGCGATCGTCAACTACTCACAGGCGGGTAAGCGGCTAGCGGAAAAGGACGAGCCGAACATCGAATCCGTCAGCGAGTGTTACGCAAAGATCACCGAACAAGCGCTGCGGGCTGGCCATATCATCGACAAGCTGCGGGATTTCCTGCGTAAGGACGAGGTCAGCAAGTGCGAGCTGAGCATCAACGACGTCGTCTCTTCGACGTTGAAGCTCGTCGAGGCAGATGCACGAGCCGAGGGCATTCCGATTCATACGGATCTTGCCGACGACCTGCCGGCGACGAGCGGCGACCTGATCCAGCTGCAGCAGGTGCTCATGAACCTGACCCGCAACGCAGTCGACGCGATGCGGGAGAGCCCGAACAAGGACGAAGGCGTCATTATCCGAACGAGTCAACCGGCCCCGAGCGAGGTTCAGGTCAGTGTGCTCGATCACGGTCATGGCGTGCCACCGCAACTCGCCAAGAGCATCTTTCACCCGTTCGTGACCACCAAGCGCGACGGTCTTGGCGTCGGATTGGCGATTAGTCGTACAATCATCCGGGCTCACGACGGCGAGCTGTTCTGCCGCCGAAATCCGATCGGCGGAGCAATATTCGGGTTCAATCTGCCGGTAGCCGACGAGAGGTAAGTTTCTTGGACAAAGACTCAGCAGTGGTCTACGTCGTCGACGACGACGAGGCAGTGCGCGATTCACTCGAGCTGTTGCTCGAGTCGGTAGACTTGCCGTGCCAGACTTTTGCCTCGGCATCGGATTTCCTCGAGAAACACGACCCGGATCAACATAGCTGTTTGGTTGCCGATATCCGCATGCCTGGTATGAGCGGTCTCGACCTGCAGGAAGAACTCAACGACCGTTCATCGACGATTCCGATCCTGTTCATCACTGGGCACGGGGACGTACCGATGGCCGTCGATGCGATGAAGTCGGGGGCGCTCGATTTCATTCAGAAGCCGTTTCGGGATCAGGAGCTGCTCGATCGAATTCACCAGGCGCTCGAGAGGGACGAAGGACGCCGCGAGGACAATCGCGAGCTATCCGAGACCCGCAACCGCATCGGCCGGCTCACGGCCAGGGAGACGGAAGTCATGCATCGAGTCGTCCAGGGACAGGCCAACAAGGTCATCGCGCTGGATCTCGGTGTCAGCCAGCGCACGGTCGAGATTCATCGCGCGCGCGTGATGCAGAAGATGGGCGCTCGCTCACTGGCCGAGCTCGTGCGCATGGTCGGCAAGCTCATCGACTGAGGCAGCCGCCAGTCGGGAACTCTCACCGGGCGGTCGCTGCGGACTCGAAGAACTTAGAGTTGGCCCTCGCCTTCAGGCTTGCGGCAGCCGGACTGTTGCGGCGCTAAGCGGCGCAACGCAGACAACCACACACGGCCGCCGCCGCTGTGAGCGTCACGATCGCGCCCGCACGTCACCATGATCCGCGGTGCCGGTAAGACGCTCGGGTCACGCGTCCGGGCTGCCGCCGATGTCTAAGACCGCGCTTCCCGTGATCGCACCGGCGCGTAGCGCGGCGAGCGCGGCGTTTGCATCCTCGAGCTTGAATACTTCCGTCTGAGTCTCGATCGGAATTCTCGCAGCAAGCTCGAGAAACTCCAGGCCGTCGGCACGCGTGAGATTGGCGACTGATACGAGCTTGCGCTCGCCCCAGAGCAGGTCGTAGGTGAACTCCGGGATCGGCGACATGTGTATGCCGCCGCAGACGACCGTGCCTCCTTTGCGCACCGCGGCCAATGCGACGGGTACGAGCGGGCCGACCGGCGCGAAAATGATGGCCGCGTCGAGCCGCGCCGGCGGCGACTCGGTCGAAGGTCCGCACCAGGCCGCACCGAGCGATCGAGCGGAGCGCTGAGCCGCGTCGTCGCCGGCACGCGTGAAGGCGTAAAACGGCCGGTCCTGAAAGCGAAGCACCTGCGCGAGGACGTGAGCCGCGGCGCCGAAGCCGTACAGCCCGATGCGCCTGGCCTCGCCGCACATACGCAGCGCCCGATAGCCAATCAGCCCTGCGCACAGCAGCGGGGCGAGCGCCCGCGCAGGCAGGCCTGCGTCGAGCTCGAAGCAATAGCGCGCATCGGCGGCTATGTAGTCCGCGTAGCCACCCGGTAGCGTATAGCCGGTAAACGCGGCGGCATCGCACAAGTTTTCGCGCCCGCCGCCGCAGTACTCGCAGGTGCCGCAGGTGTAGCCGAGCCACGGCACGCCGACGCGCGTACCGCTGGGCAGACTGGCCTCGCCGCCAGAGACGATCCGACCAACGATCTGGTGACCTGGAACGACCGGATAGGGGATGTCCGGCAGCTCGCCGTCGAGTAGATGTAGGTCCGTGCGGCAAACGGCACAGGCCTCGACCTCTACGAGCACCTGCCCGGGGCCGGCAGCGGGGCGATCGATGTGCTCGAGCTGCAGAGATTGGCCCGGGCCGTGCAACATCATCGCTCGCATCGAATTTGCTTGGCTCGCAATGGTTTAGTCGGTGTCCGCAACGAAATAGCGGAACTCGTGAAAGTAGCGCAGCCGCGGCGTGGCCACCGGCTCCCCGGCCGCGAGGCGCGGGCGAAAGACGGCTTCTCGCAGACGTTGGACATAGCGCGCATCCATGAGGCCGGGTGGATCGGCTGTGACGATCTGGATACGTTCGGCTCGGCCTAGCGCCGATAGCGTGAAACGGACCGTGATCGAGCCCCAGGCGTAAGGTCGGTTGGAGCGCTGGCCCCAGTCCACGGGGCCGGGTGGTGGCACGAAACTAACCATACGGGGCTGCGCAAAGAATGCG
>JAOTTJ010000151.1 GCA_029864465.1 Gammaproteobacteria bacterium
GGTTTCAGTGCTCGTTGCCGAATCCAACGAGTCGCACGGCATTACCCAGCACGCCGAAGGTCATCTGATCTCAGCGCAGGCTTGGGACGGATCGACGCGGATCGGCGTGATCTACCCGCCCAATCGAGTCGAGGTACTGGCCGACGGCTACGACGGCATGCCCTTCAGCCGCCCGAACGATCTGATCGTTGCGAGAAACGGCGGCGTCTATTTCACCGACCCCGGGCTCACGGCCGGCCAGGCCGAGGAGCTCGTCGAAAGATACGGTAGGCCTCTCGGGCCGCGGCTGCCGCCGGCCGTCTACTATATTCCGCCAGGTGGAGATGCAATCCGGATAGAGGACGACATGATCCGGCCGAACGGCATTCAGCTCAGCCGCGACGAACGCACGCTTTATATCAGCGACTCCAACGGCGAACACCTGATCGCCTGGGACATCGTACCGAGCGGCCTCGTCGCCAACCGGCGCGAGCTCGGCACGTTGAAGGGCCGCAGCTGGCGCCGTAACGGTCTCGGCGGTATACCGACCTACGCCGACGGCATGGCCGTCGATAGCGAAGACCGCATTTATGTAGGCACGGGGGCCGGCATCGAGGTCTTGAGCAAGACAGGCGCGCACCTCGGGATCATCCCTGTGAGGTGCCGGCCGAGGGACTGCCAGAACGTCGCGTTCGGCGGCCCCGGAAAACAGACGCTTTACATCGCCGGCGCAGGCTCTCTCTACAGAGTCCAAATGGTCGCTCGCGGCCTTGCGGAACGCGCAAAGTAGCACGGTAGTTCTGTCCCCGGTCTCGTTTCCGCGCTCAGTTCGTAAATAGAGAAAGAATAGAGAGAGAAGAATGACTAGACTCAACATTGCGGCGATCACGGCTGCGCTGATTGGGCTAACGCAGTCAGCCTTCGCCCAAACGATCGAGCGTTTCGAGGAAATTGCCGACGACCTCTACTACGTCGGCAATGCAACCCACAACACGGTATTTCTCGTCACGGACGAAGGCATCATCCTCGCCGACCCGGTCAATTACGGCTTCTCGACCGAGCTCAGGGCCGAGATCGAGTCGCGCTTCGACGTCCCGGTACGTTACGTCCTCTACAGCCACCACCACGCGGATCATGCCTCCGGCGGCGCCGTCTGGGCCGACACGGCGCAGTTCGTCGGCCATGAGAACATGCTCCGCTATCTGGCCCTACCGCCCGCCGATACGCCCATCCCGCCCGAGGTAGTCGACTGGGACATGGACGGCGACGGACTACTCGAGGGTCACGAGGCCATAGACTGGCGTGGCTTCAACACCTCGACGCGCGGTGAGTTCTTTCTCGCGGGCTTCTCGCACCGGCTTTTCGACTTTTACGACTACGACGGCGACGGCGCGCTCAGCGGTGCGGAGATCACCCGGGGACCGCTGAACGAGGTGCGTGCGCCGAACATCACCTACCGGGACGAGCTCACGATAACGCTCGGCGGCAAGACGGCGAAGCTCGTGTACACCGGACCCCATACCCACTCCGACGACATGAGCGTCATCATCTTCCCCGAGGAAAGCGTCGGCTACATGGCCGACTTCATCAGCATCGTCCGCCCACCCCGTTGGATTCGCGGCGTCCGGCCGATCGAGACGTGGCTCGCCGCTATTCGCCTCGTCGAAGCGCAAGACTTCACAATTGCGGCACCGGGTCACGGCGCCGTAGGGGATGCCGAGTACATTACGCTGTTTCGCGAATATCTCGAGCAGCTTCGGGACGAGATCCGTGCGGGAATCGAGGCAGGCGAGACGGTCGAGCAGCTCCAGGCGCGCATCCAGATGGATGAGTATAGCGACTGGATCAGCTACGACGCATTTCTCCCGCAGAATATCGAGGACATGTACAACCTGCTGACGAATCAGTAGACGAACGAGAACGATCGGGGGGAACCGATGATACTCAGAATGATCGGCGGCCTTACGGCCGTGGCTATCGCAGGATCCGCGCTTGGCCACCACAGCAACTCGGCGCTCGACCTGCAAAACGTCGTGACACTCGAAGGAACCGTCACGGAGTACACGCTCAGAAATCCACACAGTTACTTCGTCGTAGAGACCACGGATGACGCCGGTGCAGCGGTTTCGTGGGAAGTGCAAATGGGCTCGGCGATCAGCATGCGCACGCGAGGATGGACGCCGAACACATTGTCGCTCGGCGATCATGTCGTCGTTGGCCTGCACGCGGCACGGGACGGACGGCCGTACGGACTATTCAGCTCGCTCGAGCGGGACGGCCAGATCATCTCGTACGAACGTCTGCCGCAGAGCGCGCCCGAGATCAGGGCAACGACACTCGAGGGCATCTGGCTCACCGATCGGGAGCTTCTGCCGCCCGACGATCCCGGCGGTCTCGCCGAGCTCATGGACCGCGAGCTAACGTTGACGGAGAAAGGCCGCGCTGCGCGCGATGCCTTCAGCCAGGACTCGATGGAGAACCCGGAGCTCTCATGCATCACGAAACCCACGCCCGGCGGCATCCTCTACACGGTCACCTACCCGATGCAGATCGAGTTCCTCGAAGACGAGCAGATCATCATGATCCGGATTCAATACTTCGACCAGGAACGGACCATTTACATGGACGGGCGCGCGCATCCGCCGGCCGACCAACGCACGCACGAAGGCCACTCGATCGGTTGGTGGCAGGACAATGTGCTCGTCGTCGACACGACCAATTTCGCCGACGACCGCTCGCCCTATCAGAACGGTGTGCCTTCCGGCGCACGGAAGCATGTCGTAGAGCGATATCGTCTTCATGACAACGGCATTCATATGACCGTGCAGTTCACGCTCGAGGACCCGGAGTACATCGTTGGATCAATGAGTCACGAAAAAATCATGCGCTATTCGCCAGCTCGGCAGATGACGCCGTTCAACTGCGATCTCGAGGCTACGCGGCGGTACCTGCCGACGCAATAGCGCGACCGTAAAACGTGTGTGCCTAAGGGAAGAGTCACGATGAAACGACGAGAGTTTGTAAAGAACGCTGCGGCCGTATCGGGCGCCGTCGGGTTATCTGCCGTGAGCGCACCGGCGATTGCTCAGCAACGGCGAGAGTTCACAATCGTCGGCTTCGAGGGCGGTGATTTAACGAGCACGTATACGGGCGAGCCCATCAATGAGTTCTTGAACTGGCTCGAGCTCGCAACGAACGGCGGACTCATCTTCCACGCGTACGAAGGCGACTATCCCGAGGACGGCGAGTACGAGATCGCGCTTTCCGGCGAGGCCGATGGCTATTTCGCGGGTGAGTACCACTGGCGTCCGCAGCATCCCCTGTTCGAGCTATTCGGCGGCGCCATGCCCATGGGCATGAGCATGGAGGAATACCTGGGCTGGTTTTACCATCGCGGCGGCGAACGAATGTGGAATGAGCTCGGCGAGCGCTTCAACATCAAGGCGTTCGCGGCCCAGGCCCTGGGGTATCAGACGATCGGCTGGTTTACCGAGGCAATCGAGTCGGTCGAGGACTTCAGGGGCAAGCCCATGGATATGCCCGGCGTCATCGGCTACATCATGCGCGCACTCGGCGGCGATGCCGAGGACTACGAGCTCGAAGGGCCGATCGTCGACGCCCTACGCGACGGCACGATGTTCGCGGCAGAGCGCTCGGGGCCCGCGAGGGACATGGCCGACAATTACCATACGGGTGTGAATTACTACTATCCGGAAGTGCTGCACGAAGCGCACTCATTTCTCGCGCTCGGATTCAACCTCGATCAATGGAACGGCCTGACGGCCGAGCAACAGCGCATCGTCAGAGACATCTCCATGGCGAACTTGAGCTACACGATGGCAAGAACGACGGCCGACAATGCCGCCGCACTGCGCGCATTGCGCGAAGAGCACGACATGCAGATCATGCGCATGCCGCGTCAGGTCATGTTGCGCTTCGGCGAGCTATCGGCGCAATACGTGCGCGAAGAGATCGCGGCCACGGACGATTTTTCGAAGCAGGTCGTCGACTCCTACATCGCCTATCGCGAAGAGGTCATGGACTGGTCCGAGGTCACGGTCGAGTATTACCTGCAGAACCGCCGGCTACCGTTCACTTACACGAGCTCTTAACGGCACTACTTGTCTTTTCGAGGGATCCTGAGCTGCCTAGGTTGCGGCCCGCCCGGACGGCACACTCAAGGCGCTAACACGTTCGCGCAGTGCATCGGCGATACGCTCCTCGGGCGTCGCTCCCTGCCCCTCCGCCTCGAGCTCGTCCGCGTCCGCCGGCTTACCGAACCGCAGCGTGACCTTCGACGGACGCGGCAAGAGCTTACCCGGCGGCAACGCACGGCCCGCGCCCTCGATCCAGACGGGAACGACCGGGACCCGCTGCGCGAGTATGAGCAAGCCGATACCCGGACGAAAACGCAGCAACTCACTGCTGCGCGCGCGCTCGCCCTCGGGGAACCAGACGAGACTGTGGCCACGATGCAGGACAACAGCCGCGAGCGCGAGATTCGAGATCGGCCCCGAGCGCGGCTCGACGGGCAGGATACGCATCGCGTGACTGAAAGCACTGCGGATTCTGCCTTTGTAGAGAATGCCGACCCAGCCACCCCAGAAAGTCTCTTTGAAGCGCCGCGAATCGATCGCTGCGGCAACCGCGAGCGGGTCGAGCGCACTCAGATGATTCGGCGCGATCAAGAACGGCCCCTCAGCAGGCAAATGCTCGACGCCGCTCGCGCGAAAGCGGAAGTACAGCCGCATGAATACCGCCGCGGCCCTCGAAGCGATTGCATCGAGAACACCCGATCGCAGCCCCCGCGGCTCGAGCCAGGCCCGCTCGTCATCCGTTAGCAGCGACTCGGGCTCACCCAGCAACGTGATCACATCACCGCTGAGTTCACCGGCCTCGCTCGAGCCGGCAGCTTCCTGGAGTAAGTCGCGCACGGTCTCGATTCGCCCGACTGCCTCATCCGTGAGTTCGATACCGATGCGGTTACGGATCTCGAGCGTGAGGTTGAGCCACTCGAGCGAATCCACGCCGAGATCGAGCTGTACGTGCGTGTCCGGCGTGATGTGCTGGCCTTCGAATCGCGCGCCGAGCCAGTCCCAAACGCTAGCGGCAATGCGGTCCTCGAGCAGCTCTCGATCCAGCGGCGCAAGGCTGGCCCGGGGCGCGAGCCCTGGCTCGGGGCCCTGCCCCCCGGCCTCGTTGATCTCAGCGTAACGTGCGGTGAGCTCTTTGCGCCGCAGCTTACCAAGCCGTGTGCGCGGCAACGGCGAATGATCGATGACGAAATCGCTGAGACGTTGATAGCTCGCCAATTCACGCGATAGACGCGAGAGCTCCGTGCGAATGGCCTGCGCGATGCCTTCAGCGTCCTGATTTCGTGCGAGCTCGGCGCTGGGCACGACGACGCCTGCAAGCTGTCCCTCGTGCTCGAGTATGCCGATCTCGCGAATCCATGCCGACTGCTCGAGCTGCTGCTCGATCTTTTCCGGATCGACGTTCTCGCCGCCCGGCATCACGATCATCGACGAGGCCCTGCCGCTCAAGCGCAAGAAGCCTTTACTGTCGAAGTAGCCGAGGTCTCCGGTGCGAAACCAGCCGTCCGCCGTGAAGGCCTCGGCCGATTTCTCTGGCAGGTTTAGGTACCCGCTGAACACGTTTGGGCCCTTGGCCTGCACTTCACCGTGCTCAAACTGCGTATCGGGATCAGCGACGCGCAACTCGACGCCGGGTAGCGCCCGGCCGACGTGGCCGTCGCCGCGCATCTCGGCCGAGCGAAACGTCAGAATCGGCGATGTCTCTGTCAGACCGTAACCGGCTGCCAGCTGGAAGCCGAGACCCTCGAGCTTCGCTGCAATGCCCGGATCGAGCAACGAGCCACCCGATATCAGCAAGCGCAGCCTCGGACCGACGCCTCTGCGGACGACCCAGAACAATGCGCGGCCGATATCGACGTTAAGCCCCGCGCGCAGCCTAGTCGCTAACGCGAGCAGGCCATAAAAGAGCCCGGCGACGACGCGCCCCTTCGATTCGAACCGTTGCTCGATTGCCAAACAAATCGCCTCATAGAGCCGCGGCACGCCGAGTAAGACAGTCGGCTGACCCTCGCCAAGTGCCGCGAAGAAATGCTGCCCGACTAGCGAGCTCGGTACGACGACGGTCATGCCGAGGGATAACGGCGTGAGCAGCCCGATGACGAACGGATAAACGTGGTGCAACGGCAACGGCAGCAGCGCGCGGTCGTCCGGGCCGACGATATTCAGGCTCAGCAGCGCGCTCACGTTGCTGACGATATTCTCGTGCGTCAGCGGCACGCCCTTCGGAAAACCCGACGTCCCAGACGTATAGAAGATCACGGCCGTGTCCCTGGGCGATACGCCGGCCGCGGGCACGGGAGCGTCAACGCACAGGTCTCGCCAAAAATCTCCACTCTCCCCCTGCTCGTCGAGGAGAACGATCCGCACGCTCGACGCAATGTCGAGATCGGCCAGACGCTGCGCCCCGAGCGTCGTCGTGAAGATCCACTCGGCACCGCAATCCCTGACGATGTGCTCGAGATCCGTGCCGCCCATCTGGCTGTCTACCGGGACCGGCACGACGCCGGCCCTGAGCAATGCAACGCAGGCGATCAGCCAGTCCGGCGAGTTCGGCGCGAGCAAGATTGCACGGTCACTGCTGCTCAGGCCCGCCTGCTCGAATCCGCCTGCGAGCCGCGCCGACTCCGCGTCGAGCTCTGCGTAGCTGAGGTCCCGGCGTATGCCGTGGCCGATCTGCGCGAGCGCGAGCCGCTCGCCACGCTGGCCGAGTTGACCGAGCAGAACCTGTAGCGTCTCGTTCCCGGATGGACTCATCGAACAGTCACCGCCGACTAATTGGGGTCAGAGTAAGCGTACTCCCACCCCGATATATTCGTTGCGCAGTCCTTGCGAACATCTGGCCTCATCTCTGGCGGATTTTTTAGTAAGCTCTAGAATTAGACCACAACCACTCATCGCGGCGCGATTCGCACTGCACACAGAGGACTTACGGCTTGATCAGCACGCAGTTACGCGCCGAATGGCAGCCTCCGGGCGAGACGCCCGCCGGCCAGCCGCCGCTCGAGGTACCGCCGGGCCCCGCCGAACAGCCCGGCCCGGCCGAACCCGAGCTGCCGCCTGGGCCCAACGAGGTTCCATCGGCGCCACCGCCGGAATCGACGGAGAATGCACTGCGTTTGGCCTATCAGCGCCGGAAGTTTTGAACGAGCTCGATCTCGTTGATCACATCGTCGACGGCGAACAGCGCCCAGGCGTCCGTCTCGGCCAAGCGCTTCTCCTCCTCGTTACGCACGGCGCCTTGGAGCGTAATCCTGGCGTTCACGCAAACTGCGCGGATTTGCGTGG
>JAOTTJ010000152.1 GCA_029864465.1 Gammaproteobacteria bacterium
AGACGCCGTGTGTGAGCGCGGGATCTCGCGTCTGGCTCTAGATGGCCCACTCGACTGCTGCAGCGACATCTTGCTGTAGCGCTTCGAGCGATTCGTCGTCATCGCCGAGAATCGCAATACTGCCTTCATCGAGCGGCATGATGACCCCGTGCAATCCTTCCTGCGGCAAGTCGAGCGGCAGCGTATCGGCGATAGCCTCGCGCGAGAGCAGCAACAACATCACCGGGCCGGCCTGGCCCTGAACCACGAGATGCGGGACCCAGCGTCCGTTGACGAGGCAGGACCTCGCGTAGCTGACGACACTCAAGCGCTCGAGGTCCACGCGCGCGGTTCCTGACAGCGCTGTCTCTAGAACCGACGCGTTCACCGGCGCGCTCGTCTGCACCCACGATGTGGGTTCGTGATACCAGTGATCCTGCACGACGGCAACGAGTCGGTCGGGGTCGCCGCTCGGTAGAAATGTGAGAACCAGCCAAACACCGACGGCGGCAATGCCCGCCGACGCAGCCATTGCCCAGGTTGTGCCGATCGGGCGGCGCCGCCGCGGCGCCGCCATGGCGCCATCCTGCTCGCGCACGCTAGCAACGTCGAAGCGCAAGGCCTCGCTGATGAGTCGTTCGGACACACGCAGCCGCCGCGCATAGGCCGCGCAGGCCCCGCAGTCGCGCTCATGTGCGGCACCGGCCTCGTCAATCCAGGCCGGATCCGCCTCAATGCGTTGTCGATAGTCCTCGCAATCCATGATGGCTCATTCCTTCACGATTCCAAGTGCCGGGCTGACGCGTTCTACGAGCTTCTTACGCGCTCGATGCAATCGCGTCAGTACGGCGCCCTGCTTCAATTCCAGCGCCTCGGCGATCTCGGCGGTGCTCAAGCCCATGAGCACCTGCAGAACGAGCGGCTCGCGGTACTCCTCGTCGAGCTCGAAAATCGCCTTGCGCATATCCTCGATATCCGTGTCCTCGCTGGACGCTATGAGGGCCGCGTCGGCGGCGCTCAAGTCGTCGATATCCCGGGTGTCGAGCCGCTTACGCTCATAGACCCGGGCGTGCTCGCGACGCACGATCGTCAGCAGCCAAGTCTTGACGACCGCCTGGTCCTTGAGGCTGCTCAGGGACTTGAAGGCCCTGAGCATCGCCTCCTGCACAACGTCGTCGGCCAGACTCGGATCTCTACAGAGCCAAAAGGCATAACGGTAGAGATCGTCGCGCCACGGTGCCACGAGACGCTCGAATCGTAGCCTTACGGCGTCACTGGCACTGGCTTCCGACATGAGATCAGACCGGGGGATTGCGTCAAATATTACGGCCCGAAATCGAGCTGCGAGGTACTGTAAACTAGATAGCGTCTCGGCGTCCCGCATGGCCGCATGGTCGGGCCCGCAGGCTGGCAAATTTCAGACGAGGAGAGGGGCGATAAGCACGACCGGCGAGAAACCAGATCGGTACGCCGTGGTCGGCCATCCAATCGAGCACAGCCGCTCGCCCGTGATTCACCAGCTGTTCGCCAGCCAGACCGGGCAGAATATCGTCTACGAGCTCATCGATGCCGTTCCCGAGGCATTCGAGACCGCCGTGCGTGGATTCGCCGCGGCGGGTGGCAAGGGCCTGAACGTCACCGTTCCACACAAACAGGCAGCCTACGAGCTCTGCCACGAGCTTGGCCCGGAGGCCGAGAAAGCGCGCGCCGTCAACACGATCAGCTTTTCGGCAGACGGGCGTCTACGCGGCGACAATACGGACGGCATCGGCTTCATGCGCGATCTGACCGAGATCCTCGATGAGCCTGTCGAAGGCCGGCGGGTACTGGTTCTCGGCGCCGGCGGCGCAGCGCGCGGCATCCTGCTGCCGCTCGTGGAAGCAGCGCCGGGCGAGCTCGTTCTGGCGAATCGAACGATCGAGCGGGCCGACGTGATGATTGGGGAACTCGACCCAACCGATTCTCTCAGCGCGCGCACGTTCGCCGCACTGGCTGATGAACCCCCGTTCGATATCATCATCAATGCGACATCTGCCGGAGTGCGGGGTGAGGAACTGCCTTTTTCGCCAAACTGTGTCGGCCCGGACACGCTCTGCTACGACCTCGCCTACAGTCTCAAGGACACACCATTCGTTCTGTGGGCCCGCGCCAACGGCGTGCGCGAGGCCGCGCAGGGCTGGGGTATGCTCGTCGAGCAGGCGGCAGAGTCATTTTTCATCTGGCGTGGCATACGCCCCGACACGGCACCGATTCTCGAAAAGTTGCGCCGCTGATTCCTCCGTCCCGTCTGCGAGCCGTCTCGCGCTATCGCAACGTTTACAGCGGCAGCGGCCGTGTCAGCCTCCAGCCGCGAGGGTCTTTGCGTCGTCGCCTTGGATTCGCCGTTTAGCGCGCCAGCATACCGGCTGGCGCGAACCGTAAGGCGAGGGCGCGTGCACAATGCCTCGATGAAGCGTCTCTTCGGCCCGCGAAGGAGAGGGTTCGTGCGCGGGACCTCGCCCTGCGCCGACGGCCGAGTGAGCTATCCAGGCTAGCGCATCGTCACGAGCTCCTCAGCGCTCGTGGGATGAATCGCAACGGTATCGTCGAGATCGGCTTTGCGCGCGCCCATGCGAACCGCTACGGCGAAGCCCTGCAGCATCTCATCGGCGCCGGGACCAATGATATGACAGCCGATCACGCGCTCATCCTCACCTAGGGTGATGAGCTTCATTGCGCTCTTGGGCCGCCGTTGTGTCAACGCGTGATACATGGGCACGAACTCGGATGTGTAGATCTTGAGCGCATCTGGCGAATACCGCGCCCTTGCCTCGGTCTCCGTCAGCCCGACCGTGCCGATCGGCGGGTGCGAGAACACGACCGTCGGAATGAGCTCGTAGCTCAGGTGCCGATCTGTTTGCCCGCCGAAAACGCGATCTGCGAGCCGGCGGCCGGCGGCGATTGCGACGGGCGTGAGCTGGGCCTTACCGGTCACGTCACCGACAGCATAGACGTTGGCGACATTCGTCACCTGGAACGCATCAACGGGAACGTCGCCACTGCCGTCGACGGTGATGCCGGCTTCCTCGAGACCGAGGTCACGCGTATTGGCCTCGCGCCCGATTGCCCAGATCAAGCAGTCGAAGCCTTCGAAGTTTCTTCCGTCGACAGCATCCAGGCACAGGCCGTCACGGCGGCTGATGCGTTGCGGAACTACGCCGGTGACAACCTCGACGCCCTGCGCCGCGAGCTCCTCCATGAGCCTACCGCTGAGCATCGGATCGAAATTTCGAAGTACGGAATCGTAACGAACGAACTGCTTCACCTCCGATCCCAGGCCGCGCAGCACCCCGCCGAGCTCGACGGCTATATAACCGCTACCAATGACGGCAACCCGGTCCGGACGCCGTTCGAGCTCGAAGAATCCATCCGAGGTAATACCGAGCTCCGCACCGGGCACTGCGGGGACACGCGGGTAGCCTCCCGTTGCGATGATGATGTGCTCGGCGGTGTACGTTTGCCCGTCCGCATCGAGCACAGTTCGAGGCCCCTGCAATTTGGCGCGGCTGCGAACGAGCTCGACAGCGCTTCTATCAAGGTTGCGCGCGTAGATCCCGTTGAGAAACTCTATGTAGCTGTCACGCGACGTCTTGAGCCGTTGCCAGTCATGTCCACCGACAGCGACGTCGAAACCGTAGCCGCCGGCATCGTGGAGTGCATGCGCGAGCTGCGCTGCCGTCCACATGACCTTCTTTGGAACGCAGCCAACGTTGACACAGGTCCCTCCGAGACGCCCCGTCTCAAAGACGAGCGCCCGCGCGCCGTGTAAGGCCGCACGCTGCGCAGCAGCAAGCCCGCCGCTACCGCCGCCGATCACGATAAGGTCGTAGTCCGCCACTGAATTCTTCCGCAGCCCCGCAGAAAAAGAGAGCGCACTTTACCAGGAAATCGTCGCTGCGCCTCGCCAGCATTGGTCTTCCCCTATCTCGATCTCACTCGGCCGGTAATCATGTTTTCTTCGTGCTAGATTTGCCGCCTTTCTGCAGCACGGTGCTGCATTGTCCGAACAGAGCCGACCGAACCGAGGCGAGCATGAGAATCGCAAGCTGGAACGTCAATAGCCTGCGCGTTCGACTCGAGCACGTCGTCGACTGGCTTGAACAGGTACAACCGGACATTCTCGGACTTCAGGAGACGAAGCTCGTCGACGACAATTTTCCGGTCAGCGAGTTCGAGGCGCTCGGCTACCGTTGCGCGTTCAGCGGGCAGCCTACCTATAACGGCGTCGCTGTGCTCAGCCGGCTGCCGATCGAGGAGGTCATTACGCAATTCGAGGGTTTCGAGGATCCTCAGCGACGCGTGCTCGGCGCACGAATCGGACCGCTTCGACTATTCGATCTGTACGTACCGAACGGGCAGAGCGTCGATTCGGAGAAATACAGTTATAAGCTCGACTGGCTCGCGGCGTTACATGCGCAGCTGCGTCGTGAGCTCGAGGACCATGAGCACATCGCCATTATCGGAGACTTCAATATCGCGCCGGGCGACGGCGACGTGCATGACCCGGAAAGCTGGGAGGGAAAAATTCTCTGCAGCACCAAGGAACGAGCCGCGCTGGGCGAGATCTTCGCGCTCGGCTTCGAGGACACTTTTCGATTATTCGATCAACCCGAGAAAAGCTTCAGCTGGTGGGACTACCGGGCAGCCGCCTTTCGCCGCAACATGGGATTGCGAATCGACCTCGTACTCGCGTCCAGCGCGTTGAGCCGATGCTGCGTTGGCGCGGCGATCGACAAGGCACCGCGTAAGCTCGAGAGGCCCTCAGACCACGCGCCCGTGTACGCCGATTTCGATCTGTAGTCCTGATTTCTCGCCGAATCGACCGTAAATGCCCGAGGCATAACGCTTTGCGCGTGCCCTCTTAGGCCGTAAACTCCGTGTGACAACAGAACTTTGCTTATGATCAGCGACGATCGATATCAGGAACGGCGCAGCGACTACGACGTCACCAACCGCGTCAAAGTCAGCTCGCCAACAGCTGTCCGTCAGGCCGTGGCGGACATCTTCGCCGACCTCTACCCTGATTCGGCGTTCGACCCCGTGTGGCTCGCGTTTTTGGACTTCGAGCGTGTGTTCGGCGGTCTCGACCCGTCCTATCACGGCGTCGATACGGCCTATCACGACATTCAGCATACCCTCGACATGACCCTGGCTCTGGCACGGCTCATCGCCGGCTATGAGCGCTCGGCGGAAGCGGACGATCGGCTCGGTGCCGAGCGTGCGAGCCTCGGCCTGATCACGGCCCTGTATCACGACGCCGGCTATCTGCGCCACAGGACGCACGACCGCGCATCTGTCAACGGCGCCGAGTACACGCTCACGCACGTATCTCGCAGCGCTGAGTTTCTCCGCCGTTATCTGCCGACGATCGGTCTAGAGCGCTTCGTCCCGGTAGCAACCCAAATCGTGCATTTCACCGGCTACGAGCTCGATCTCGACAGTATCGAGCTGGATGACCCGAAAGACAGCACGATCGGTCATCTACTGGGGACTGCCGATCTGGTCGCGCAGATGGCTGACCGATGCTATCTCGAGAAATGCCGCGACAGGCTGTTCCCCGAGTTTGTCCTCGCCGGGATCGCGATCGACACAGACGCGGACGAGACGATAGTCCGCTATCGATCCGGCAAGGACCTCCTTGCGCAGACGGTGACGTTTTACGACCGCTCGGCAAAACACCGGCTCGAATCGAACTTCAACCACGCGTATCGCTACCTAGAGGCGTATTTCGCCGAAGAGAACCCCTACGTGGTGTTCATCAAAAAGAACCTCGACTACCTGGCCGATGTCATGAGCACAGCGCAATGGCACGGGCTACGTAGGCGTCCACCGTGCATCATGCCCGACCCGGATGGCGAGATGCGCATGACCGAACTCGCTCTCGAGCGAATACACGAACTCGCCGATTCACAGAAAATCGCGCTCAAGCGCAAGAATCAGCTGTTGCCGGCCTATAGCCTCTAGTCGCGCTGTCCCACGAGGCAGCCGCGGAGGTATCCGCGCTGAACGCAGGCGATAGCCGAAGCCGTGACGGTGTCCAGCACGGTGCTACTCGACCGTGACCGATTTTGCGAGGTTACGCGGCTGATCGACGTCGGTGCCTTTGAGCACGGCCACATGGTAGGCCAGTAGCTGCAGCGGCAACGTATAGAGAATCGGCACCTGCAGCGCATCAGCGCGAACGGGCATTCGCACGACCTCGACACCCTCGCTGGACTCGAATTTCGCATCGGCGTCGGCAAATACATACAGCTGACCGCCGCGTGCGCGAACCTCCTGAAGGTTGGAACGCAGCTTTTCCAGCAATGCATCGTTGGGCGCGACCGTAACGACCGGCATGTCTTCGTCGACGAGCGCGAGTGGACCGTGCTTGAGCTCGCCAGCCGGGTAGGCCTCGGCATGGATGTAGGAGATCTCCTTGAGCTTCAACGCGCCTTCCATCGCGACCGGATTGAGCACGCCCCTGCCGAGGAACAGCGCGTGGTGCTTGTCGACGAAGTCTTCGGCGATCTCGGCAATCTGCTCGTCGAGCTCCAGCGTTCGCTCGACGAGCCCGGGCAAGTCCACGAGCTGCTCCACGAGCTTGCGCTCCGTCGCCTCATCCATGCCGCGGTATTTCGCCAGCGAGATCATCAGCAGGTTCAGCGCCATGAGCTGCGTCGTGAACGCCTTGGTCGATGCCACGCCGATCTCCGGGCCGGCCCTTGTCATGAGGACGAGATCAGACTCCCGCACGAGCGAGCTCTCCGGCACGTTGCATATCCCGATCGTACCCAAATAACCGAGCCCTTTGGCCAAGCGCAGTGCCTCGAGCGTGTCCAGAGTTTCGCCAGATTGCGAGATCGTCACGAACAACGTGCCATTCGGCACGACAGGCTTACGGTATCGGTACTCGCTCGCAATCTCCACCATGCACGGGAGTCCCGTCAGCTCTTCGATCCCGTAGCGTGCGACAAGACCCGCGTGATAGCTCGTGCCGCAGGCAACGATATGTACGGCGTGCGCGGCCGCAAGCAGCTCGTCGGCCCCTGGACCGAAGATCCCATCCAGCACGCGGCCATCGTGGACCCGCTCCTCGAGCGTGTCGGCCAGCGCGGCCGCCTGCTCATGGATTTCCTTCTGCATGAAGTGGCGAAACCGGCCGCGCTCCATCGCTTCAGCCGTGAGCTCGCTCTCGGTGATCGGACGCTCGGTCTCACCCCCATCCCGCCCGTAGATGCGAACCGAGTCGCGCGTGACGACGGCGACATCGCCTTCCTCGAGAAACTGGAACCGCCGCGTTACCGGCAGCAGCGCAGCAATGTCGGAGGCAACGAAGTTCTCGCCGATCCCGAGCCCG
>JAOTTJ010000153.1 GCA_029864465.1 Gammaproteobacteria bacterium
CATCCTGGAGTGACGGCTGTGCTCTCGGAGTCCCAGCGCACGTTTCGGATCATCTATACGGACGGACGCGATCATCCCGAGGATGTCGACGATTATCCCGAGTTCATGGGCAGCTCGCTCGGTCATTGGGAAGGCGATACGTTCGTCGTTGAGACCGTCGGCATCGATCAGCGCTCCTGGCTCGATACGTCGGGGCACGAGCACAGCGGTAAGCTCAAGGTGATCGAGCGATTTCGGCTCATCGAGAACGGCAGCGTGCTCGAGCATCTCCAGACGTACGAGGATCCCGTGTTCTTCGAGCGGCCGTTCACGGTCCGGCGCGTCTACGACCGTCAGGTCGGCGACCGCATCATGAATCACGCCTGTAATGAGAACGAGGGCGACATGGAGCATGCGCTGCCGCTGATCGGTGGGCTCGGCATCGACGATGCGCTGACGCTCAAGAACGTGGAGGAAGAATAAGCCGTGAACGAAAGACACTTCCAGAAGGGCAAGCTTCGGTTCCTCGCGATCGTCACGGCGCTCGGTATTGTGAGCTTCGCCGCGCCAGCGCAAGCGGAGATCTTTTATTACCGACTCGAGCTCAGCGGCGCGCAGGGCGGAGACACGGACGGTACCGCGCACGGCACGCTTTCTATAGACAATGAGACGGGACGGGTGATCTGGGGTTTTTATTACTCCGGGATCGCTGCGCCAACCGCGATGCATATTCACCGGGGGGGCGGGGGAGAGTCCGGCGGCGTGATTCTGCCACTCAATGTCGAGAGCAAGCTCGGCGAGGGTGCGCTCACGGGTCGCGTCATCGCCGACCTCGAGGTGCTCGGCGAGATTCTCGCCGACCCGGCAAGCTTCTACGTGAACCTCCACAATGGCGAGTTTCGCGGCGGCGCGCTGCGCGCGCAGCTCGGCACCGAGTGGGAAATGGTCAGATAGCGATTGGGGACAGTGACCCTAACTGGTTAGGGTCACTGTGTCCGCATAGGGCGATCGCCGCCCGCTCGGCGCTTATCGCTCGAAGACCTCGTCGGGCCTCAGACCCCAGGTTAGGCCATCGGACGGGCGCTGGAAGTTGAGCAAACGCATGCGGTTATCGTCCGGGTTGCGGCCGGGATTGCCGTTGATGATGATGTGATCGCCCGGCCGCAGCGTATCCCTGCTCACACCCGAGGCACCGAGCTGTGTCAGCGAGCCCCATTCGACGACCCAACGCGTCATCGCGCCGTCGTTTTCCTCGACCATGACGTGCACGAGCGTGTGCGGATTGCGCCACAGAAACTGCACGAGGGTCCCTTCAATCGTAATCTCCTCGTCCTCGAGGTAGACAGCTGCGAAGGAGTGGTGGCCCCAGACACTTGCGCTGGCCAACAACGCAGCAAGTGTTAGAAAAACGGCTTTCATTGCGATTCCTCCTCGCCAATTTCGCGGCGCCCGCGGGGACCGAGTTGCCCGAATCCGCCATCGTTGCAGGTCAGATTCGGCGCGCCGCCCGGCATGCCCTGTCGTTCGATCCATCCGCAGCAGTAGCGCCCGCACATTGCGGGCGGCTCGTAGCTGTCCCTGATCTCCTTGCGATACTCCGGATACAGCGTATGCGCATAGCCCATCGCCGCTTCCTTCGGGAGGTTGTACTCCCGAATCATGAAGTCCTCTTCGGGATTCTCACCCGGGAGATAGTGCGGCACTTGCCCTGAATCCTCGAGATAGGGAATCTCCGTGGCTGTATTGCAGATTGTCCGCCGACTCCCAGTCTGGACCGTGTTCGGGTTGTGCTGCCAGACACGGCTGACGACGTGCGGCTCGGTCAGGTAGACCGGGTCTTCCTGGATGGTCGTGACCGTCAGCAGATCGTCGTGGCGCGTGATATGCACGGTGAACGTCGACTGGTCGCTGCCTGGAATTCCGTTGCCGCGCCTGATCCACGCCGCCTTCACGTTCGTCATGCGCACGGTCAGCGTATTGCCTTCCCACTTACCGGTCGCAAAGCCGCCGGCCTCGTGATGGGCGTTTGCCGACGGATGCTCGCGCCCGTCCATCCAGATCGTGATCGTGTCGCGCAAGTAATTGCCGCCAACGACCCAGGCGATGACCTCACCCGTGTTCTCGTCGTTGATACTCCAGAGCGTGTAAGCCAGCGGCCGATACAGTCCGACCCACGGCGCCTGTGCAAGGCATTGACGCTCGACCGTCATGGGCATGTTCGATGTGAACGCGAGCGCCTTGGCCCTGGCCTCGTCGTTCATCGGCATGCCGGTGAAATCGCCGAGATCCGAGCCGGGTCCTCGCTCGATGTAGTCCTCGTAGAGACGGGGCGCATAGGTTCCCGTGAGGTCCACCTGTGCCCCGGCCGGGGATGCTGCGCCGAGCATCACGCCCGAAAAGGCCGCAGCGGTTATGAGTATCAGTCTATTCACTCGATATTTACTCCCCGAGGCGTCAGAACCTCGCATCACAGGGTGTCGGATCCCACGCCCCGCGATTGTTTTCCCGCTTGAAGTGAATGGCCGTCAGCCACGGTACCTGTAGATACACAGGATCCTCGACTTTGTTCGTAATGACGAGATATTCGTCGCCGTTGTCCTGGGCATGAAGATCCCACCACTCCGTGTAGACCGTGCTGGCGCTGTACGGCACACCGTTCTTTCTGAGATACCCGGGACGTAGCTGCGCCGTCACCGTCTTCATCGTCCCGAAGCCCGAGCGTCCCGACATGAGCCACTCGGCCGTCGACACTCCCTGCCACGTGTTCGCGCCGTCGCTGGGCGCACTCTCGAAATGCAAGAGCCGCGTCTGCATACCGTAATCGGTCTCGATCTGAAGCGTGTCGTCATCGGCCCAAGTGATTCGCAACCGTGTGGGCCCGCGCATGAGGCCGGGCGCACCATAGGCTTTGCAGGCCTCGCCGGCTGCCTCGTCGCGTGCGGGATCCCAGGCCTCGGCGATATGTTGCGCATCGAGCGTCATTGGAATACCCGGGAAATCACCGCGGGCGGGCGTAATCATGCGCCAGCGCCAGTCTTCGGAGATGATCGCAACCCACTGGCCCGTCGGGTCGAATGGAGCACCCTCGCGAGCGGACGCAGGAGCCTCTGTGGGCGGACCGCTCTCTTGAGACGACACGCTGCCGCCGGCAACGAGCAGGAACGGCAGCAACAATGTGCGCGCAATCGTTCCGCGACTCGGGCTCATGCAGAGTCGGCTCAAAAGGCTGGCTGTGACTGAGTTGCTCATTATTCTTCCGGCGCGTTCTTCAGGTCATTGTAGATCGCCTCGACGAACATGTCGGTCGTCCAAGGCCCGGTGTCGGAGCCGTAGCGCTCACGGAACCCCGCTGTCGGGTTGGCATCGATGACCTGCTCGAGGCTCATGCCCTTGTCGAGTAGAGCTTCGATCCGGTCGCGAATGACGTTGACCATATACTGGTACTCGACGACTTCGGCGTAATCGGAGATATAGCCGTGTCCGGGCACGACCAGAGTCCGATGCGGTTTGAGCACGAACGGCATGGCCGGAATCGTGATGTCGAGCAGCGTGTTAAGGGCCGCGAGCTCGCCCTGGATGCTGCCGCCCTTCTCGGGATCGATGACAGGAAACTGCCGAAGGTCGAGAATGTCGCCGGTCGCGATGACATCGGCGCGCCGGAAATGCACGATGCTGTCGCCGTTTGTGTGGGCGCCGGTCTGACGCATCAGGACGACGCCGTCCTCATTGATGTACATAGACCGAAGCTTCGCAGTGTATGTCTCCGTAGGCCAATCCTCGTACGGCAGCTCGCCTTCCTCTGCCATACGCAACAGCACGTTTTCGTGCGCGACTATCGCCGCTGTCGGGGCGACGGCGAAGGCGTCGCCCGCAATCGGGACGCCTGTAGCTGCCAGCGCCTGGTTGCCGCCGACATGATCTGCGTCAGCGCTCGTGTTGATGATCATGCGGATTGGCTGATCCGTAATTACTTCAACGGCTTCGAGCACGCGATCGGCCATATCGGCAGAACCACTGTCGACGAGGATCACGCCATCCTCTCCGACATGCACCGTGATGTTGCCGCCGGCACCGAAGATCACATGGACGTTCGGGCGGATCTGAATCGTCTCGAGCGCGTCCCCTTGGGCGAGCACGGGCACCGTCCAGCAAACCGCCAGAAAACTCAGCGCGAGAGCTCTGAGTCCGTATAGAAGTCTCGACATACGCATCCACTCACACCCCATTCATCGCTCCCAGCGGACCCGCGGGCCAGACCTGCCGCGAGTGCCCAAAATTCCGTCGTTACAACCACTGCTAAACCGAAGGCCCCCTCCGGTCGCGCCGGTCGATCGCGACAAATCACAGGAACGCGGCTTTGAGAATGTTCCTGCCATAGCATTCGGTTTCTGCATCGGTCGATCGCCAGCTTTAACGGGGGCGATCAACGCTGCAGGGCGTCGGGTCCCAACCGGCGCCGTTTCTCTCGTACTTGAAGTGGTTTGTCGTTGTGTAGGGACGCGTGAGGTTCTGCGGGTCCGTTATGATGCTCGTGACGATGAGCCAGCGGTCGCCGTTCGGCTCGGTAAATGCGTAGAAGTGTTCCTCGAGCTCCGTGTCCTCACTGTACGGTGCGCCGTTCTTGCGCAGCAAACCGGCAAGTAAGTTCGATGTGCGAACCGTCAGGTAACGCTCCTCGCCCGTGCCTTCCCAAGAGGCGATCGAACGGCCCTGCCAGGACGGTTCAGGGTCCGCGCCAGCCGCCGTACTGTCGAAGTGCAACAGCCGTGTTTGCGTGCCGGAGTCGATATCGAGCTGTAGGGTCATGTCGTCGATCCAGCGAAAGCGCAGACGGCTCGGCACGCGCATGATCACGGGCGCGCCATAGGAGGCGCACGCATTACCTGCGGCAGCATCGGCCTGTGGATCCCACGCGGCCGCGCGCGCACGCCCGGCCTGATTGAGTGGCAACATACTGAACTGGCCCTCCGGCGGGACCGTCATGCGCAGATGCCACTGCTCCGTGACGACCGACACCCAATAGCCGTCGAGGTTCTGGCTCTCGGACGCGCCCGCACGGCCCGTAGGCCGCGACTCAGGTGCCCGCGGGACGGGCTGCGCCTGGGCATGATCCGGCGCGGCGACGATACCGGTCAGCATTACCGCGATCGTGACGCCAAGCGTTGTTAGAGCGGAGTTTCGAAGTCTATCGGTCACGGCTTGCAGCTCTCTTGTTGTTCGATCTTTATCGGACGCGGCCGATCCATTCCCAGCCATCGCTGGGCCGCCTGAGCTCACGCAGCAGCAGCCGCGGCGCGGACGCATCGCGTGCGGGATCGCCCTTGGCGATGACAGTGTCACCGGGCCTCAACGTCGTTCGCGTGAGATTCGATTCCTGCAGCTGGCTGATCGAGCCCCACTCGAGTGCCCAGGTCTGCGTCTCGCCATTGTCGTCCGTCACGTCGACGCGAATGAACGAGTGCGGGTTACGCCAGACCATCTCGCGCACGGTGCCTTCGATTTCGAGGACTTCACCCGTGCTGTTATAGGTCGCTGCGAAGGAATGGTGCGCATAGGCGCCGGTGGTCCACGCCAGCAGGAGTGCAATCGCCGCACTCGATACGAAGGCGGTTCGCTGTAGCACTTCTTTCATCATCAGTCTCCTTCTAGCCATTTCGCGAGCTAGCTAATTCGCGAGGCTGTTGTAGGCAGCCTCGACGAACATTTCCGTTGTCCAGTCACCGCGCTCGCTGCCGTAGAGTGCATCGTAGCCTCGGGTTGGGCGGCCCTCCTGGATTTCCCTGAGCGTCAGGTCTCTGTCAATCATGTCCTGAATGCGGTCGCGAACGACCGTCATCATGTCGCGGTAGTAGACGACCTCGGCATGGTCTGCGATCCGCCCATAGCCCGGTATGACGAGCGTGCCGCCCCCCGAGTTCGCAAGCGGCACGACGACATCGATCAGTGAATTGAGCGCGTCGACGAAACCGTCGATGCTGCCGCCCGCGGCCACGTCGATTACGGGGAAACGCGTGAGGTCGAGCATGGGTCCGACGGCGACGACGTCTGAGCCGCGAAACAGCACGATGCTGTTACCGTCGTTGTTGGCAGGCAGGTGCGAGATCACGATGGGCTCGTCGTTGAAATACAGCCGCTTTTGCGACGTCGAGTACGTATTGTCGGGCCAGGCGCCCTCGGGGCGCTCTTCTCCAGACTCGGGCACGACCATGCGCGTGAACACGTTCAGGTGCGAGATCAGCGAGGCACGGCCGTAATCGAGTATGCCCTGCGGGCCCGCGCCGTAGTTCTCCCCCCGGAGCGGCACGATCTCGCCCGTGACGACAATGGCCTCGTTACCGCCGGTGTAATCCAGGTCGTGCGTCGTATTAATGATGTAGCGCAGGGGACCGCCTGTCGGGATCGTCTCGATTGCGGCGAGGACCTCCTCGCTCATGTCGGCCGTGCCGGTATCGACGAGGACGAGCCCGTCGTCGCCCGCCTGCACGGCGATGTTCGCACCGGCACCAGCGATCATGTAGACGTTGCCCTTGACGGGGACGACGACGACCTCCCCACGTGCCGGCGGCGGCGGAACGGGTGACCAGTCCGGCAGTGCGTTCTGACGCTGCGCGGCAGCAGGCCCGCCGACCGCAAGCAGCCCCGCTGCGCAGACCGCCGTCACGCCGGTCCGGGCCGGAATGATCAGAGAACGAGTCTTGCGCTTCATTCTTCTATGACCTGTGGTGGAGTCGGCATGGCGCGCATGCGCTCGATGTACTCGGGGAACATCGTCTCGGCGCCGCCCATGCGGGCCTCGAACGGTGTCCCGAAAATGTCGGTTACGTTCGGATCGAGCCCGGGCATCGGGCTTTGACCGGGCAGGAAATGCGCGACGGTGCCGCGTGGTATGGCAGTTTCGGTGGCTTCCTCGCAGGGATACGGGGCCATTGACAGCGTCGGGTCGTTGATCCACGTCATCGAGCTTCGGGTATAGGGCTCGGTCAGATAGAGCGGGTCGTACATGACGACGGTTGCCTGTAGATAATCGCCGATGCGCCGCCAGTAGGTCCGCACGGTCGTCTGGTCGCTGCGCATGATGCCCCAGCGGCGGATATAGGCTTCCTTCAAATGCGTCGTCGTGGTGACGAGCACGTCACCCTGCCATTCGCCCGTCGTGAAGCCGCTCCAGGTGTGCGGCGCGTAGCGCGACGGATGCGGTCGCCCGTCCATCCAGATCGTCGTCTCCTGGCCCTCCATATTGATGTGACCGTGGTAGGCGATGAGCTGCTGCGTAGTCCGGTCATGCTCGGGCCAGAACCGAATCTGCGAGAGGGGTCCCTCCAGCGAGTAATCCCATGCATGCGGGCGGCACACCCACTCGGCCATATCGAACTCC
>JAOTTJ010000154.1 GCA_029864465.1 Gammaproteobacteria bacterium
TCGCGCGCGGTGAGCCGTCGCGCGCCTGGTAGCCCTCGACGAGCACTTCGATCCCGGGTTGTATCGAATCCTTCGTCCAGCCGCGCCTAACGAGCACGCCCGCAGGGCCTGCCTCGACCATCCAGCTCTCGACGGTGCCGTCCTCGTTCGTGACGTCGAGATGCAGCCACGAGTGAGGGTTGATCCACTCCATCCTCGTGACCGTTCCGCGCAGCGTGACGGGCTTGGTCGAGTCGAACTCCGAGGAGAAAGAATGGTGCGCGGTCGCAGTCCCGACGAGCAGACCGAGCCCGGTCGCGATGACGAGTATCGATGATTTTCGCATTGCGTCTACCTCACTACCTTGCGGCTTCCTGGTCGGTCGCGCGCGCGCCGCTCAAGATGTTTCTGATTCCATAGTTGCCTTCGTGACACGCGTACTCGACGAGCTCGTACTGATTGTCATCCTTGACGAACGTAAACATCGCCGTCCATGGCCGTGTCCAAATCGCCGGGTCGTCGACCGTGAACCGGTATTCGAGGGTATCGGGGCCGATTCGGGTGTACCGCTCGGTCAGCTCCATGTCCTGGCCGGTGCCTCGGTAGGATACGCGCCCGTTGAAATTCGTCACCTCGACGACGAGTGTGTTTCCTTCCCAGCGGCCGCGCGAATCGCCGAGCCATTGGGTAATTTCCGGCCCGACATGCGCGCGTCCGTCCGTCGGAATCACGCGCGTCTCGTGGATCATCTCCTTTTGAATGGCGACATAGCCTGGGCTTTGCACGATCTGCAGGCCGTTGTTGTAGACCCTGGGTATCATGAGGTTCGGTAGACCGAGCGTGATGCAGCGTACCCAGGTGCTGAGATCCTCGGGCCCGGCCGGGACTTCCGGTCGGGCGGCCGCCGCGGCCGCGAGCGCCTCACCCTGTGGTGTCATCGGCGGGAGCCGGCCGTTCGTTGGATCGATGATCATCGCGACCTGTCGAGACGGCGCCGATCTGACGTAGCCGAGCGTCGTGTCGCGCCACTCTCGCTCGTATCCCCAGATGCTGTTGAGCGTGCCGCGCTCACGGCGAGCTGCCGCCTCCTCGGGCGTTAGCACCTCGGCCTCTCCGACGTCGGCCGGGCGCTCGAGCGGAATACCGTGCGCGGCATCGCCCGTCCAGATACCCTGCAGATCAGGCTCGCCCCAAGGTGTTCGAGGCGGCATGTACGGCTCTCGCGCTTCGCTCGCTAGAGCCGCGAACGCGCCGCGACTCTCCACGCCTGCCCATCCGGTCTCGACGACGGCGAGTCGAACGTTGTCCGGGCCGATCAGATAGGCGCGTCTAGCGGCAGCGCGGCCGCCCTCGGGTAGCGCCGGCGCCTGCTGAAAATCGATGCCCTGCTCACGCATGTCCTCGGCGGCCACGTCGAGATCCGGCACGACAAAGCCGAGATGATCCACCGTACGCCCGGCGGTCGGTGCGGGTGCACCGGCCTCGTGAGGCGATGCGAGCAGCCAGACGCTGTCGAGCAACAGTCCGTCCACGTATCCCTTGAGGCTCTCTATCTGCCCGCCGAAGACATTCCGGTACCAGGCCAACGTCGCATCGGGATCGGCGGCGCTCAGATGCACGTGATGAAACCCAAGATGCTCGGGGTCCTCGACGAGCTCGATACGTGTTCCCCACGGATCGAAGATGAATCCGTGAGCGAACAGCCCCGGCATGTCGCGAATCATCGAGCCGTCCTCGAACCGTTGTAGCCGGACGCCCGTGCCGCGCACACCGACGGCTTCGAGCTCGGCCATCTTCGCAGCGAGATCGGCAAACGAGAACGCGATGTGATTCACGCCCGTGCCCTGAGTTCCGCCCGAAGTCGGTTGCGCGACGAACACGATCTCCACGCGGCCACAGGCGACGGCGTCATTGCGCTCGGTTATCGGCTGGCACGAGAGGTGGCTCGTGTACCATTTCACGGCCTCGATCGGGCTCGGTGCGGCGACGTGCACGTGGTGGTACTCGGCTGCGCGCGCTGCGCCCGAGAGCACTGCGGCCAACGCGATCGAGGTCAGAGCGAAATTCTTCGGTCTCATTCAGCGTTACCTCCGCAACCCGCTTGCTTCACTCGGCCGGCTGCCTACGTAGGTGGTCGTACAGGAGGCTCTCGGCAAACTCCACACATTTGAATTCGAGCACTTGTGCGTTTTCGTCCAAACGCCTGTAGAGCGGCATACGTATCGTCCACGGGCGCGTGAACACACTCGGATCCTCGATCGTCGCTTCGTATAAGAGCGCGTTGGCATTCAACGGCGTATAACGCTCGACGACGTGCAGCGTGTCACTGGCGAAATTGCCTGCGCGATCGAGCCAGGACTGCCCGTTGAAGCCGGCGGCGTCGACGACCAACGTATCGCCGTCCCAACGGCCGTGTGAGCGTCCCATCCAAGAGTCGATCGGCGCGGCCTCGGGATTCGTCTTATCCATGTGAATCGTCCGGCTCGTCTCCGCGAAGCCGTAGACGATCATGATCTTTTCCGTGCCCTGGATGATCTGAAACGGATATGGCAGATAGGTCGCTCGCGGGACGCCGGGCATGTAGCACTTGATTTCCGGGTCCTCGGTATAGCGGTTGTCGAAGTTCTTCTGCTTTTGCTCGAGCGCCCACGGCTGGTAGGGGATCTCACCGCCGACGACGACGCCTCGGCCGGGGGGAATCGCACCGATCGCGCCGAGCTCGGGTGGTCCAGCGGCGGCCGAGTGATCCTGAAGGTCCCAATGCGCCGTCCCGAGCGCCTGCCAGATGCCGTTCAAGTCCGGACGCCCGTCCCAGGCGCGCGCCAAGCCTGTCTCGAGAGTCTGTGATCCGGCCGGGGTCCCGACCAGGAAGAGCAGCACGGAGAACGTAACCGGCACGCGGCCGGCATGCGCACGCCGCCTGGCGCTCCGCCGATTCATTTCCCCCGTCGTCGTGGCCATGCTTACTCCCGAGCGCCGGTTTTGTTCTTGCTACCGAGTATACCTGGTGGGTGGGCTGGAGAGTCCACTGTAGCGCGTCACTTCAGGGGGCCGGTGCTAAGCTGGCGCCGCGGCGCCGCAGTCCTCAAGCAATCGGTTCTGCGTTGCGGATGACTTCGAGAAAAGCTTCGCCGTATCGATCGAGCTTGCTCGGTCCTACACCGTTGAGTCCGAGCAGGGCATCGCGATTCATTGGGCGATATTCCATCATTTGCATTAGCGTCGCATCGTGAAAAATGACGTACGGCGGCACATCGCGCTCTTTGGCTAGCTCTTTGCGGCACTCGCGCAGCGCGTGCCATAAGGCCCTGTCCGAATCCGATACCGTACCGCTCTTTCGAGCGGGCTTCTTCCGAAGCGCCGGCTGCTTTCTCTCTTCACGTAGTTGTACCGTAGTTTCACCGCGCAGTAATGGGCGGCATTTGTCGGTCAACGCCAAACCACCGAACCGCGCCGGGTCTGCTTTCAGGTAGTCCAATACGACTAACTGTCGAATGACCGAACGCCAGGCTTGCGCGTCGATGTCGCTGCCGATGCCGAATACGTTGAGCTGATCATGGTTGTTGGCTTGGATTTTGTCCGTCGATCGTCCGATTAGCACATCGACTATGTGCGCCGCGCCGAAGATTTGACCCGTTCGATAGACGGCCGACAGCAATTTGCGGGCAGCTTCCGTGCCGTTCCACGTTGCGGGCGGCGCCGAGCAGTTATCGCAATTGCCACAGGCAGCTAGCTTCTCGTCGCCGAAGTACCGTAGTAACGGCAGGCGACGGCATTCGGTGACTTCGCACCACCCCAATAACGCATCGAGTTTTTGCACCTCGTGGCGTTTGAATTGCTTGTCTGCGTCGGAGCTGTCGAGCATTTGCCGAAGCCTCACGACATCCTGCAATCCATAAATCATCCACGCATCGGCAGGCTCACCGTCGCGACCGGCGCGTCCGGTTTCCTGGTAATACGCTTCGATGCTTTTCGGCAGATCGAGGTGTGCAACGAAGCGTACATCGGGTTTGTCGATTCCCATGCCGAATGCGATCGTTGCAACAATGATGACGGCGTCGTCATGAACGAACCGGTGCTGATGTTTCGAGCGCGTCTCGGCGGACAAGCCGGCATGGTAGGGTAAGGCGTCGAAACCCTGACCGCGTAGCCATTCGGCTGTACTCTCCGTCTTCTTGCGAGCCAAACAGTAAACAATTCCGGCCTCATCACGATGATTGCCGAGAAATGCCAGAAGCTGTCGCCGTGGATCAGTTTTCGTCTCTACGGCATAGCGAATATTCGGCCGATCGAAGCCGCTGACGAACAACTCGGGTGAGTTGAGCTCGAGCCTTACAGCGATATCGTCGCGCATTAATGGCGTTGCAGTCGCTGTCAACGCCATCCGTGGGATGCCCGGAAAGAGCGCCGCAAGCTCGTTCAGCGCCAGATAGTCGCGGCGAAAATCGTGTCCCCATTGCGAGACGCAGTGAGCCTCGTCGATCGCAATGACAGAAACCGATAGCTCTCGAAGCAGCGCCTGGGTTGCCGGCTGGACCAAGCGCTCCGGTGCGATGTAAAGCAGTTTCAGTTGCCCAGAGCGCAACTGCTCAATGACTTCTCGCTGCTCAGCCGCGGTCATGCTCGAATTTAGAAACGCAGCCGAGATACCCAGTTCTTGCAGCGCCCGCACCTGATCGTGCATCAACGCAATCAGTGGCGATATCACGAGCCCGACGCCATCCCGGACGAGGGCGGGAATCTGATAACACAGCGACTTACCGCCGCCGGTGGGCATCAAGACAACACTATCGCGCCCAGCCAGCGTTGCAGCGATGACGTCTTCCTGAGCGCCGCGATATTCATCGAAGCCGAATAGATCGCGCCGCAAGCGTGCAGCAGCGTCGGCTCCGGTCTCAGGGGTTGTCTCCAGCTGCATCAGTGCATGCTATGGGTTATGGGTAGCGGCGCGCATCTTTGAAGATCCAATTCCGTAGCGCCAGGGGAACGATGATCGTCGTAAGCAGGCTCATAACGACCAGTGCCACATAAGAGGGTTGGGCGATGATGCCCGCCTCTAATGCAATGACAGCGATTACCATCGCGATTTCTCCTCGGGGCGCCATTCCGGTACCGACGGCCAGGGAATCACGGACAGTCATACCTGCCAGCAGCGCCGGAAGGCCACATCCGATCAACTTCGTTGCCACGGCAACTACCGTAAGGGCGATGCAAAACCATACTAATGCTGTTGTAAACGTCGTCAGGTCCACGAGAATGCCGAGAGATACAAAGAAGACAGCACCGAAAACAATCCTCAGGAAGTCCGATCCCTCGTGGAAATTGCGTCCATGTTTCAAATGGACACCCTCGAGCGAAACGCCCGCGAGAAACGCTCCGATGACGGCTGAGAGCCCCATATATTCGGCCATGATCGAATACAGAAATGCCATCATCATGGCGAAAACGAACACGACTTCCGGGTAGCGCTTCGTCAGTGTCGATTCGTCCAGCCGATACACCAACTTTGTAACGTAGCGAGCGCCGACAAACGCACCAACTCCCAAGAAAAGAATGGCCTTAAGCAACGTGATGAGTAGGGGCGCAACCTCAACGGCGCCTGTACCAATCTGAGTGGCTACGGCCAGCGCTAGTAGCGCCAAGACGTCATCGATTACGGCAGCCCCGATGATCGCCTGCGCCACAGCACTCTCGAGTCTGCCGAGTTCCCGAAGAACATCTGCGGTAATCGCAATACTCGTTGCGGTCAGGGCGACGCCGATAATCACGGCCCTGGACGGTTCGAAATCAAAGGCCACGGCAACGAAATATCCTCCGAGCCATGGGAAGATGACGCCAAATAGACCGATTATCGCATAGCGAATTTTCATCAGGTCTTGAAGCTTGAATTCCAGACCGACCACGAACAGAAGGATTGTTGCTCCTAGTTGGGCTAAGTTGCTTACGAATGTGGAATAGCTCACCCAGTTCAACAAGCTGGGACCGATAACTACGCCCAGAAGGATCTGTCCCACCACCGCCGGTTGCCGGATGCGTGATGCTATGAGATAGCCACCGAGCGCAACGAACAGCATGATGCTCATTTCGAGCCCGATTGTGTCGCTATGAAATTCCACTCTCTTTGACCTTTCTGAGAAACAACATTAGTCGGAGATAAGGTACATCGGTCCCGTAAAGACGGGGTGGCATCCGAAAAGAAACCACCCCGGGTGCTCGCAGCGAGAGCCGGGGCTGTAAAGCGATCTGTCTCAGCCCTTCGCCGGCATGCGTCGCGTCCGCGATCAGGCCTCGATGGGCGTCTTGAAGCCCTCGGGTTTCAGGGTCAGCACCGAGCACTGCACGGAGCTCAGCACTTCTTCGGCCGTGTTACCGATAAACAGACCCGGTATCCCCGTCCGACCGACAGTGCCAATCACGACCAGGTCGATTTGCTGCTCCTCGGCGAAGTCGACGACGACATCGCCTGCGTCTCCCCTCATCAGATGTACATGAGTCCGGTCGTAGGGGTGCTCCTTGACCAGCCGGTCCAGTCCCTTCTGATGCGCAGCCTCCATCCGCGTAACGAGCTTTTCGACGTCCGCGATGTTGATGTGGCCGCTGCGCAGCTTCACTTCACCCACGAGGTCCCAAGCGTGAAGCACATGGAGCTCGCTACCCTCGCTCGCGGCGAGCGACGTCGACAACTCCATGATTTGTTTCGCGATAGACGCAGCTTCAAGCTCATTCGGGTTGATCTCGACGGCTGCGAGAATTTTCTGGAACGACGATTTGTCTGGTTTGACGATCCAGACCGGACAGGGGCACTTTCGCATGAGCTTTCGATCGGTGCTGCCGAACAGCATGCCGAGCTTCGCGCTGCCGCGCTGCGGCGCCTTTATCAGGAGGTCGTGCTCGCCAGAGAGCACGGCTCGTATAGTGCCGCGTGCCTTGTTGCCTTTTTCAATCACTACGGCAACGTTCAACGATGGATACCGCTCGACAAGCGTCTTTCTGAGCACATCGAGATCCTCGCGGCGATCGCGGATGAGAGCCTCTCGCAGGCCTTTGACCGTTTCGGCAAGAAATTCTTCAGGAGGTACGAATTCACTCGTCTCGACGGTATCGAACAGCGTGAGCTTGGCTTCATTAGCGTGTGCTAGCTTGGCTGCGCGCTCGAGTACGGTCTCTTGGCCTTCGCTGCCATCCGCTAGGAACAAAATATTCTTGAACCGTTGCATATGCTCGCGCTCTTGTAGTGTCGTTTCCGTGGACCCGGGCGGCGAATCAAGCCTAGGTTGCCTATCCGCGCCAGCAATATAGTATCCGCAATCGCGCAGCGCGCAATCGTCAGAGATTAGCTCAATGGTCATTTA
>JAOTTJ010000007.1 GCA_029864465.1 Gammaproteobacteria bacterium
GCGACGACGAAGAACTTGATCGGCGATACGGGTAACGTATAGATGCCTTCTACACCGACAAATTCGCCACTCACCAATGCGCGCCAGAAATCCGGCCACGCGCCGACGGCAATAACCCCGAATACGGCGATCCCGGCCAATGCAAAAATTGGTGTCGCAGAGGCCGCGAGGATCGGTTGGCGTTTGCGGATCTGGTCGAGAAGCACTTCGGCGCGCGTCAGCCGGTTCGTGCTGATCGCATAGGCAATCTGCAGGAATACGCAGCCGATCAGAGACAACGAGACGATCTCCGGCACGGCCTGTAGCGGACGGTCGAACAGCGTGCGCCCGGCGATGTCTGCGCAGATCAGGAACATCAGTGCGAATATCCAGACGACGCCGGCGCCATTCATGGCCCAGATCAAGTGGGCGAACGACCCGCTGCGGTTCGTGCGATTCATACGGCTTGGGTCGATAGCGGTGACAGTGTCAGCTACTGGGCTGCGTCCCAGTTGCGAGCCGGTTCCCCGCCGCGGCGACGAAACTCGTCCATGAATGCTTCGAGCACGGCCCGGGCCGGATGACCGCGGCGCTCGGCCGCCGCAACCCAGCGGCCCGCAAGGTCGGGCAGCCCGTCGATCCATTTTTGCCGCTCGGTATCGGTCAACGTCGTGATCGTGGCACCCTCGGCGGCCATGGCGTCGAGGGCCCGGACATAGCGCTCGGTTGCCTCGGCAGCCATCGTGCTGCTGTATTCGCGGCCCAGATCGCGGAAGATCTGCTGTAGCTCCGGTGGCAGACGTTCCCACGTGTTCTTGTTCATCGCCATGCCGCCGTTGAACTGTGCGCCAATGCTGACGAGCGTGACGTAAGGCGCAACCTCATGGATACGGTACGGATAGGCACCGCTGAGAATCGTAAGCACGCCTTCGGCAACGCCGGTTCTGATTTGCGTGTAGTAGGTATTCAAGCCGCCATTGACGGCCACGGCACCGGTCCCCTCCAGCCACGTCGCCGATGGCCCCGGCGCGAGAATCTTGTGTCCCTCGAGATCGGCAACGCCCTCGACCGGGAACGTCGTGAGCAGATGGTAGGTATCGACGCCGCTCGCGCCGAGCAGGATTTGATTTTGATCATCCCAGGCCCGTCGCAGGGCGGGCATCCTGTCGTGGAGGTCGTTGAAGATATCGAGCATGAGCCCGAGATCGTCCGTGATGAACGGCGTGTTGTAAGTGACGTTTTGCAGCGGCATCTTCGAGCCTTCCCACATCGCGCCGACCCAGCCGATGTCGGCGAGGCCGATCTCGATCGCTTCGAGCGTGTTCTGCCATTTGTACAGCGAGCCGCCGTAGGCTTCACGCCAGACGATCGAGTGTGGGCTGCCGGCCGCGCGCAGGCGCGCGTTGGACTCCGGCACGACGACGCGTTGAATGACGCCGATCCAGGGAAGGTTCGTAGACTGCGGTCCGCCGGCCGTCATGCGAAACACCTCGGCAGGCGTTGTCGTTGGTAGCAACAGCACAGCAAGCGCAATCAACAGGCCGGGTGTGCTCTTCTTCGATCGGCACATGAGCGAATGTCCGTCGGAGTTCCGGGTGCTCAGGCAGTGTAACACTGCGCTGCGTATTCGCTCAGCCGAAGACGTTGTTGGCGCCGTCCCAGATCAGCCGAATGCCGACGAGCAGGATTGCGGTCATGACGATCGCGTAGAAAACGTCTTCGCGCAACCGGCGGTTGAGCCAGAAGCCGATAAATACGCCGACCGGGACGAGCGGCAGCAACACGGCTGAGACCGAGAGATTGGTCGTCGAGAATTGGCCGACCAGGCTGTACGGGATCAGCTTGAGCGCATTGACAGTTGCGAAAAAAATGATGCCCGTCCCGGCATAGACGTCCCTCGGGAGGCGCTGCGGCAGAACATAGACCTGGTAGGGCGGCGATCCCGCGTGCGCAAGGAAGCTCGTGAAACCCGAGCATGCGCCTAAGAAGAACCCTAGGGCTCGGTTCGGCGGCTTGGGTGGCGCATTGCCTTCAGGGTTGGTCGATCTTCTGGCATACCACGCGCCCGCCCAGCGATAGACGACGAATACGATCGCGATGATGCCGACAATTAAACGTACGATGTCGTCGTTGACCCAGCGTGCCGTCAACGCGCCTATCGTGATGCCGATCGTCGCTGCTGGTAACAACAAGGCAATGATTTTTCGGTCGAAGCGCTTGCGATAGGCCCAGATGCTCATGATGTCCATCGGGATCAGCAGCGGCAGCACGATACCGGCGGCCTGAATCGGGGAAATCACGAGCGACATGACGGGTACGGCCATCAGCGCCATGCCGCCGAAGCCGCCCTTCGAGATGCCCGTGATCAGCACGGCAATGACCGCGACGGCGACGAAAGCCGGATCGGAGAGGAGTTCGCTCACTTACGCCCTTGTGCGCGCGCCGTGTGCCGGCTGCTAGTGCTCGTTCGAGATCAGGATTTCGTAGGCGCCTGTGACGTTCGGTACCCGCCAGTTGTCGTATTGAAGCATGTGCGAATATTGCTCGAGCGACACGGTATCGACGATTTCCTCTTTGCTCAGACCGGCTGCAATGCCTGCCGAGACACCGTCGATGAGATCCTCGAAGTAGCTGATCTGCTCGGCGACATCGGCCTTCGTGCCCACAGCCTCATGCCCGGGCGAGACGATGTCGAAATCGAGTGTGTCGACGTGGCGCATCCAGTCTCGCCACTCGGGCAGGAATGTGCCGTCGAGGTCCTCGAACGGCAGGCGTTCCGGCGTCAAGGCGTCCACGACGTATATCGTGCGTTCCTCCGGGAACAGGATGATCGACATGTCATCGGTATGCCCAAGACCGGCATAGTGGAGCTCTACGGATTTGCCGCCGAGCGTGACGGTCATCTGATCGGAGTAATAGACGTCGGGTGGCACGATAGGCCCAAGCAGTTTGTTACCGAACCGCGACTCCCAGATGTCCGAGCGCGTCACGCTACCGCCGTGGTCGATGTCCAATATATCGAACGCCATCTGCGCGTAGCGGTTGCCTTCGTCGTACTCGATTCGCCCGTTACCGTTTGCGTCCCAGAGTTGCTCTCGCGCAAGCAGTGGAGCATCGGCTGATGGCTTGCGTAGGTTATGGCGCATGTTGATGTGGCCGACGAACGTGGCCGTGTCGGCGAACACTTCGCCGCCGGACGCATGGTCGTTGTGGGCGTGGCTATAGATCACGTATTTGACCGGCAGCCCGAAACGTTCGTCCAGCTCATTCTTGAGCCATTGGGCGAGTCCGGGATTGGTCGGATCGACGACGATGATGCCGTCGGGCGTGACGAGAAACATGCCGACATGTCTGATCTCTCTGAAGCGGTAGAGGTCGCCGGTCACGTTCGTGATCTCTCGATCCGGCGCGTCAGGGGTCTGCGTACAGCCACTGATTGCGGCGCTCGCGCAAAGCATGACCGTCACGCGTCCTGCGAGTTTGCCAAGCCTATCCATCGTCGTCCCCCTCTCCGCGCTGGCGGAGCTATTAGATCGCGTTCTCTATCGCCTTGCCGAGCTCAACTGTATTGGCCTTGCCGCCCATGTCGCGAGTCAATTGTGCGCCTTGGCGCAAGACATTCTCCACGGCCGTCATAATCGTGTCATGTGCTTCGCGATGGCCGAGGTGCTGGAGCATCATCGCGCCGGCCCAAATCGTGCCGATCGGGTTGGCGATGCCCTGGCCGGCGATATCCGGCGCCGAGCCGTGGACGGGCTCGAACATCGACGGGTGCTCCTTCTCTGGGTTCGTATTCGCGGACGGGGCAATCGCGATCGTGCCCGTGCAAGCCGGGCCGAGGTCCGAAAGAATGTCGCCGAAGAGATTGGAGCCTACGACAACGTCGAAGTGCTCGGGCATGCGCACGAAGTTTGCAGTCAGTATGTCGATATGAAACTGGTCGACGTCGACATCCGGGTAGCTCTTGCTCATCTCGGCCACGCGCGAATCCCAATAGGGCATCGAGTGAATGATGCCGTTGGATTTCGTCGCGGAAGTCAAGTGCTTGGCCGGCCGCGACGAGGCAAGCTCGAATGCATACTTGACGACACGATCGACACCGTGCCGTGTGAACATGCTCTGCTGCACGACGATCTCGTGCTCTGTGTCTTTGTATTGGATGCCGCCGATCGCCGAGTACTCGCCCTCGACGTTCTCACGCACGACGTAGAAGTCGATATCTCCCGCTTTCTTTCCCGCAAGCGGGCAGGGCACACCGTCGAACAATCGCACGGGTCGTAGGTTGACGTACTGGTCGAACTCGCGGCGAATCGGAATCAGCAGGCCCCATAGCGAGACGTGATCGGCAACGGTGGGGAAGCCGACAGCACCAAGATAGATCGCATCGAAGGCTCGCAATTGCTCGATACCGTCCTCCGGCATCATGCTGCCCGTCTCCAGATAGCGCTCGCAGGACCAATCGAATTCCTTCCAGACGAAGTCCAGGCCGTGCTTCTTACCGGCAGCCTCCAGCACGCGGACGCCCTCGGGCATGACTTCGGTGCCTATCCCGTCACCAGGGATCAAGGCGATTTTCAGCGTCGTATTCATGATCGTTCGTGGTTTCTCCCAATGTGTCGTGTGGCCCGCGGGCGCGTTCGGATCTCATCTCGTGCATCGGGCGCTTGGGCTCGACGCGCGGCCGCGGGCATACAGCCCCGCAGCCTGGGTCGCACAAGAGGGATCTGGCTGATGCAGCGAGAATGCGATGTTTCCACAGTCTATCGGCTAACGCAATTGACCCGGGTTCCGCGCACCGTTCATTCGATCAAACTGAAATCTAGTAGCATTTACTGTTTGGGAGGATGTGCATGTCCCTGCATGGTTGGTCGTGGCTCTTCTTGGCCGCGTACGTCGTCGTCATGGCTGCGTTTGGCGTGCTCGGAGGTCGCCGGGTCGCGAACGCTGATGACTTCGCAACGGCCAGGGGTGGCTATGGGCCGTTGATCCTCGCGCTCGCCTTCGCATCGACTGCGGCGAGCGGGGCGACGTTTCTGGGACTTCCGGGTCTGACCTACACGTATGGGCTGTCCACGCTGTGGATCGCCTTCCTCTATCCGTTGGGGCTCTATACCGGCATATTGATCTGCCAGCGCACGATCGGGCGCTACGGCAATCTTGCCGGCGCCCGGTCCATTCCCGAGTATCTCGGCGAGCGCTACCAATCAGAAGGGTTGCGCTTATCAGCCGCGGTGTTCTCACTGATTCTGTTGTTCTATCTTGCCGGTCAGCTCGTTGCAGGGCTCATCATGTTCGAGATGATGCTGGGCCTCTCTCAGGCCACGGCGCTCACGATCACGACGGCTGTGCTGCTGGGTTACGTGACGCTTGGGGGCGCGCATGCCGATATCCTGACCGACGGCGCGCAGGGCTTACTCATGGTCGTCCTGGCCGTGGCGATCCTCATCATGTTCTTGCTCGGTGCCGGAAACGGCGGTTTGAGTGAACTGCTGGCAAGCTTGCGCGCGCAGGATCCGCAGCTCGTCGAGCCGCTCCATCCCGGCGCGGCAATCACGGCGTCGGTCTGGGCCTTCGTCAGCCTCACGATTGCGCATATTCCGCTTGGCCTATTGCCGCATATCGGCAACAAGCTTTGGGCCATCAAGAACGAGCGCAGCCGGTCGCAGTTCGTCATTCTGGCATTCACGTTCGGCATCGTGTTGCCGGCCATCACGCTGGGCGGTGCGCTCGCGCGGGGGCGGCTCGCCGGCAGCCTGCTCGAGGCCGGCGGCGCGAATACGGCATTGCCGGCGTTGTTCATCGATCTCTTTCCGACCTGGCTGGCTGCGCTTCTCGGTGTCGGCATTCTGTCTGCGGTGATGTCGACGGCGGACGGTCTCGTGATCTCGACCTCGCAGGTCTTCGCGAACGACATCTACCGGCGCAGTCTCGCGCCACGCTTGCACAAGAGCCTGGATCGGGGGGCGTTGGACCGTAACGTCCTGCTCATCAGCCGCGTCGTCACGACGTTGACGCTGCTGGGCTCGGCTGTCCTTGCCTGGTTTGTCATGGATATGAACGTCGTGTTGCTCGTCTGGGTCGGCATTGGCGGGTTTACGGCGGCGCTGGCTGGGCCTCTGGTACTGGGCTCTGTCTGGCGTGGCGTCACCCGTGCGGGCGCGTTGGCGGGCTTCTGGGCCGGCGCGGTCACATTCGTCGCGATTCACGGCGAGTTCGTCTCGGGGTTGTGGCTCGAGGGAACCGCGCTCGAGACGTTCGGCCGCTGGTTCGCGTTCAACGCCGCGAGCCCGTATTCAGCGGCGACGCTGGGTGGGCTCACCTCGGTTGCCGTGACGGTTGCTGTATCCTGGCGCACACAGCCGCTGCCCGACGCGCATCTCGTGCGCGTCTTGTCGGGGCGTTAGATCGCGGCTCGTAAGTCGCGTAAAATCGACGCGCCCACCGGGACGGCACAGCAGCCGATCACCTCCGATGGAGACTACCCACTGTGATTGTTGGGACGAAGGGAGTTCTTAGATGGCGGAAATGACTTACAGGGATGCGGTCAGCGCAGGCATCGCTCAGGAGATGCGGCGCGACGACAGCGTCGTCTTTCTCGGCGAAGATATTGCCGCGGCGGGTGGTGTGTTCAAGGCGACGACAGGGCTGCTGGACGAATTCGGGTCGGACCGCGTCAAGGACACGCCGATCTCCGAGCAAGCCATCGTCGGCGCGGCCATGGGTGCCGCCATGACGGGTTTGAGGCCTATCGCCGAGATCATGTTTTCGGACTTCTTCGCCGTTTGCTGGGATCTCGTCGCGAACCAGATCGCCAAGACGCGTTACATGACGGATGGCCAATGTGCATTTCCGCTCGTCATCCGCAGCGCTAACGGTGGTGGCAGCCGCTTCGGCGCGCAGCACTCTCAGAGCGTCGAGAACTGGGCCATGGCGATTCCCGGCCTCAAGGTCGTCGCGCCCGCGACGCCGGGCGACGTCAAGGGTTTGCTTGCGGCCTCGATCAGAGACCCTGATCCGGTCATGTTTTTCGAGCAGAAGTCCCTGTATGCAACGAAAGGCGAAGTGCCTGACGGCGAGCATGTCGAGCCGCTCGGCAAGGCCCGAATCGTGCGCACGGGCGACGATGTCACCATCGCGGCCTTGGCCGCCATGGTGCCGCGTGCCGAGCAGGCCGCAGCGATACTCGAAAGCGAGCACGGCATCTCGGCGACCGTCATCGACGTGCGCTCGCTCGTGCCGCTCGATACGCAGACGATACTCGAGGCCGTTGCCAACACGGGGCGCCTCGTGACCGTTGAGGAGAATCCGCGTTTGTGCGGTTGGGGTGCCGAGGTCGCCTCGATCGTGGCAGAGGAGATTTTTTGGGATCTCGACGGGCCCGTGATCCGTGTGACGACGCCGCACATCCCGCTGCCATCGGCAGATGCGCTCGAGGATGCCGTCCTGCCGAATGCCGAGCGGATCGTCGCCGCTGTCCGACAGCTCGTGGACTGAGGGGGAATCGCGATGAATGTGCTCATGCCCCAGCTCGGAGAAACTGTCGCCGAAGGCACTGTCTCCGTATGGCACAAACAGGTCGGTGACGTTGTCGAGAAGAACGAGATCCTGCTCGACGTGGAGACGGATAAGGCGGCGGTAGAAGTCCCCGCTCCGGTTGCCGGTGTCGTCAGCGAGATTCGCGTCGCGGCCGGGCAGACCGTGGACGTCGGTGTCGTGCTCGCCATCATTGCCGTGCCGGGCGAAGTCGAACTGGAGCCGTACGAGGAGATCGTCCTCGAGTCCGAGGCGCCGAAGGATCTGCCGCGTCCGACTCTCGTGCAACCGCCCATTGCGGAGCCCGCGAGCCTGGCGCAGGCCGCGGTCGGGCGCAGCGAGCGGCTCAAGCTTTCGCCTGTCGTGCGCCGGCTCATCGCAGAGAACGAGCTCGATCCGCACGCGATCACGGGTACGGGCCGTGACGGGCGGATCACCCGCAGCGACGTACTCTCGGTAGTCAAAATATCCGAGGAGCCGACCGTGAACGTCGCTGTGCCGGACTTCGGGGCTGCTGCAGCGTCGCTGCCTGAGCCGGCTCCAGAGCCAGCCGCTGCGCCGGCGCGATCCGTTGCTGAAAATGCGTCGGGAGAGCGTATCGAATTCGATCGTATTCGGCGGTTGACGGCTGAGCACATGGTGCGCTCCAAGACGACGAGCCCGCATGTTTTGCAGGCCATCGAGGTCGACTTCAGCGCCGTCGATGCCGCGCGGGGTGCGGCCAGGGAACGGTGGTGGCGCGAGCGCGGTTACTCGCTGACGTACCTGCCGTTCATCAGCCGCGCCATCTGCCTGGCTATCAAGGAATTTCCACGCATCAATTCGAGTGTCGACGGTGACGGTCTGATCGTGCACAAGGAATTGAATCTCGCGATCGCGGTCGCGCTGGACCTCGAAGGTCTCGTCGCGCCGGTCATCTTCAACGCCGGCGATCTGACGGTATCGGGTCTCGCGCAGCGGATCTTCGAGATTAGCCGCAAGGCCCGCGAGCACAAGCTCAGCCCTGACGAGCTCACCGGCGGTACGTATACGATCACGAACAACGGATCATTCGGCACGTTGATCACTGCGCCGATCATCAACCAGCCTCAGGTGGCGATCTTGAGCGTAGACGGGATCAAGAAACGTCCCGTCGTCATCGAGGCGCCGGGTGGCGATGCGATCGCCATTCGTCCGATGGGCATTCTCGCTCAATCCTTCGATCATCGTGCGATTGACGGCGCGTACTCGGGCGCATTTTTGGCCCGAGTGCAGGAGCTGCTCGAGAGTAAGGACTGGACTGCCGAGATCTAGGCGGAGCAGCCTGCGCGTCGTTTGGTCGCTGCAAAGCTGGGGTCAGAGTGAAATTGGCATTCGCCAATTTCACTCTGACCCCGTTTATCGGACCTCATTAATCGCCGGAGCGGCTGGCTGCGACGGCTCGTCTATGCCCGATGCGGCGTAAGGCGCGTGCGATGCGATCGACGCCGAGCCAGACCCCGGTCGCTGCACCGACCGTGACGCCGAGCATGAGGACCCACATCATCAGATCCCAGACGGGTCGCTGGCGCACGATTGCAGCGAAGTCTCCACGGTGCAAAGCCGCGAACAACCACCGCGAGCCTCGCTGGCTCGCATCGACGGCGTAGGCCAACTCGCCCGTCGTGCCGTCCAGGTAGATTCGCTCGCCATCTGAATAGCGTATTCGATAAACGGGCAGGCGCATCTCGATATGGTGCGTGTAGTAGTAAGCGTCTTCCTCGGTGAGCAGCTCTTGATCCACGATGGGAACCTCGGGGCGCAGTATGGCCGAGGCGCGCCTAAGCTCATCTTCGGTCAACGGTTTCGGTCTGAGCGTCGCGGCATCGAGGCGCACGGCTTCGCCGGCGCCCGTCCAGGCCGTCAGAAACAGACGGTTGTTGAGCATTGCGCCGACGAGCCGGACCGTGTCCGGTGGTAATCGAGCTGAACGGATGTCGGCTAGCGTGTCCTGAGCGTCGGTCAGTTGCATACCCTCGTCGCCCTGGAGGCGAAACTGCTCGAGCGCGAAGCTACGGCTCTCCAATGTTCCCCAAGGATTGAGCGAGAGCAAGCCGCTGAAGAGCCAGGTCAGCGTAAGGATTCCGAAGACGAGGCCTGCCCAGTGATGCCAGAGCCTCAGGCCACGATAGGGAGACAGGCGGCCGCTGCGCCGGCGTTTGAGTTGCTTGAAGCCGATGTAGAGGCCGACGAGCGTGAGGAACAGGCCGAGGATGGTCGTCCAGATGATCGTGTTCAGCCAGACCGTGGCATGCTGGCGCAGGATGGTTGGATAGAACCAGTGAGTGACGGCGCCAAGCCAGTTCCAGAAACGCTCGGACGCTGTCGTCATCTGGACGATCTCACCGCTCGTGCCAGAGATGTAAAAGCGTGTCCCCGCGTCATCCTCGGTTGCGAATAGGTAAAGCGGACTGTGCTGGCTGACGCCGAAGCCGATCGTCCATTGGTCGAAGCCGGTCGTGCCGAGATAGTCGACCTCGCTGCCGAGCCCGAGCTGCTCGGCGGCGGCCGCTGCGAGCTGCTGTGCCCGTGCTTCGTCAAAGCTATCGAGGTAGCGGCCGTCCTGAATGTCCAACGCGAAGCGGCCCCACGTGGAATCGAGGCGAACGATGGGCCGCCCGTCGAGCATCTCGACGCGAAAGCGGTCGACATCGAGATTGCTGAAGTCGCTCGGCCACGTGCAGCACGCTTGGAGATCCAGCTCGGCGAGCCCCTGCAATTGCTCGTCGTTCGTAAAGCGCGGGTACTGGACGTACATCATGACGAGCCCGGACGTGCACCAGAGCAATACGGCCAGGCTCAGCGCGATGCCGAGATAGCGATGAATGAGAAATAGCAGCCGGACCACGTCAGCCGGCCCGGGCCGTGCCGGGGTGCATGGGCAGGACATCGATTGATCGGCTGAGTCGGATCATGTGGGAGTTTTCGGTCGCTCGCATGGCAGTGTACTGGTCGCGGCTGGGCCGAGTCCAGATCCGCTTTGGATACAGTGAGTTATAAACGGTTTATTAACTGTTAAGGATCAGCTACTGTCTGGGCCTCAAGCCAGACCAGGCGACGTTCTCGAGCCAATATGACGACGGTAGATGCCACGATAGTTCGCGAGGAAATGGAGCGCATCGTTGCGAGCGGTGTTCTCGGCCGATCGCGCACCTACGCGAAGCTGCTCGAGTACCTAGTCGCCTGTTCCCTCGAGGGACGCAGCCCGAAAGAGCTCGAGATTGCAGTGGAGGTCTTTGGCCGCGGCGGTGACTTCGATCCGAGCCAGGACTCGCTCGTGCGCGTGTATATGCACAATCTTCGCCAGAAGCTCGAGCAGTACGGCGCGAAGCAGCCGCCAGAATCCGGTTATCGGCTCGTGATCCCGCGTGGGGAGTACCGGCTCATGGCCGAGCCCGTTCGCGAAAGCGACCCGGCTCTTGCGCCGCCGGCGCCTGCATCGGCGCGCCGCCCGTCTGCCTGGGTCATCGCTGTACTCGGTTTATTGACCTTGAATCTTCTCGCCTACGTCGCGCTCGACAACGAAGAAACGATATCGCCAGAGCAGCGAATCGCCGGTTCACCCGTATGGGCCGGCGTGCTCGATGACGATATCCCGCTCGTCATCGTTGTTGGCGACTACTACATATTCGCCGAGCTCGATGAGTCCGGAAACGTTCGCCGCCTGATTCGGGACTTCAGTATCAACTCCGCGCAGGACCTCGACGATCTATTCATGTACTCCCCGGAGCTGCTCGAGTCCTATTACGATCTGGCTCTCACCTATCTTCCCCAAGCAAGCGCCCAGGCACTAACGCATTTGCTCCGCGTTGTGTATGCCGCCGGGAAGTCTGCGCGTGTGATCCCGATGTCTGAGCTCTCCGCCGCCGAGCTCAAGTCGAGCCATATTCTCTACGTGGGCTATATCAGCGCCCTCGATACGCTCATGGAGTTCGTGTTCGCTTCGTCGAGTCTGGCCGTTGGCGATACCTATGATGAGCTATCGAACGAGCTTACCGGAGAGGTTTACACGAGCGGCGCTGGAATGTTGCGCGAGAATCAGCGCAACTACCGGGATTATGGTTTTCTATCGACGTTTCCCGGGCCGAGCGGTAACCAGTTTCTGATCGTCTCGGGCACGCGTGACGAGGGCGTGATGCACGTGGCACAGGCGTTGGCGAGCACAGACGATATCGCGCTGCTCGAGCAGCGGTTGGAGGCGCACGGCGCGGGCGGACCGCCGGCCTTCGAGGCGTTGTACGAGGTCGCGGGATTTGATCGACTCAACCTCGATGCGATGCTCGTGCATTGGGCCGGCCTCGACTACCAGAATATCTGGGGCGGCGAGCTACCCTAGACCGTCAGGGCCTCTTCGAGCTGATCCGATACCCAGTCGAGCTCGTCCTTCTCGATGATCAGCGGTGGAGCGAGTCGCACGACGCGCTCGTGCGTGTCCTTCGTGAGCACACCGCGCTCGAGAAGTCTGCTGCAAATCTCACGTGCGCTGGGCGCGCCCGGCTGCAGCTCGATACCGACGAGCAGGCCCCGCCCGCGGATCTCCGCAACGAGCGGTGAGCGAATCTGTCGCAATCGATCGAGTAGATAGTCGCCGAGCTCTGCGGCGCGCTCGCTCAGGTGCTCGTCTCGAATGATCTCGAGCGCCGTTTTGCCGACTGCCGCGGCGAGCGGATTGCCGCCGAACGTGCTGCCATGCTCGCCGGGTTGTATCAGGCCGAGTATCGGGCTGGGGGCGAGCACCGCCGAGACCGGATAGACACCGCCGCCGAGCGCCTTGCCGACGATGAGCACGTCGGGCGCGGCACCGGCGTCGTGCTCGTGAGCCAGAAACTTGCCCGTGCGGCCGAGTCCCGTCTGAATCTCGTCCAGCACGAGCAAGATGCCGTGCTTTGAGCAGATTCGTCGGATGGCGCTCAGGTATCCCGGAGGCGGAATGCGTATGCCGGCCTCGGCTTGAATCGGCTCGACGAGAAAAGCGACGGTGTTCGGCGTGATCGCGGCGTCGAGTTGGTCCGGGTCGCCGAAGTCGATGAGCTCGAATCCGGGGCCGTACGGTCCGAAGTCCTCACGATAGGCTGCTTCGGAGGAGAACCCGACGATCGTCGTCGTGCGTCCGTGGAAGTTGTTCCGGCAGACGATGATCTCGGCCCGATCGTGCGGCACGCCTTTGACGCGATAACCCCACTTTCTCACGAGCTTGATGGCCGTCTCGACGGCTTCGGCACCTGTGTTCATCGGTAACGCCATGTCCAATTGGCAGAGCTCGCAAAGCAGCTCCAGGAACGGGCCCATGCGGTCGTTGTGGAACGCGCGTGAAGTCAAGGTGAGGCGCTGGGCTTGCTCGGTCAGCGCATCGACGATGCGCGGGTGGCAATGGCCGAGACTCATCGACGAGTAGGCACTCAAACAATCGAGGTAGCGGCGGCCTTCCGTGTCCCAGGCCCACACCCCGCGCGCTTTCGAGATCACGACCGGCAACGGTGCATAGTTCTTTGCGCTGATGCGTTCGGCCTGAGAAATGAGTTGATCGGTCTCGGTCACGACAATTTCCGTTACGCGGCTATTTCCGCAATTACATTGTCCGACGCCAAGTCGGATATTCATAGCGGAGCTCAGTGTGCGCGCGTGCCTCTGCCCTTCGTTGCTCGAAAGTCCTACACTGGAAGGGTGCAGCCACAGCCGCGTCCGTGGATATTCTCGCCGTCCGACGACCATCTGCCGCTCGTCGATGCCGCCGTATGCGAAGGTTACCTGGCCGACGAGGGTGTTGTCGTCGAGGGCTTGCTCGCGCGGCTCGACGTATCGACTTATTTTCGGCGCAAAGTCAGGCGTTCGGCGATCGAGCTCGTCGAGAAGATACGCCGAGACGGCCGAACGGGTTCGGGTATCGATGCGTTAATGGTCGAGTACGATCTATCCTCTGACGAAGGTGTCGTTCTGATGTGCCTCGCCGAGGCGCTGCTGCGAATTCCGGATGCCGAGACGGCCGACCGGCTCATTGCGGAGAAGCTCGGCGGCGCGGACTGGCAATCGCATCTCGGCACGGGCGGCTCGCTGTTCGTCAACGCCTCGACCTGGGCGCTCATGCTCACGGGACGCTTGCTACGCAGCGAGCAGGCCGAGCACGGCTGGCTTGCCGAACTCGCGCACGCAGTCAATCGGCTCGGCGAGCCCGTCATTCGCGCGGCGCTGCGCCAGGCCATGCGTATCCTCGGCCACCAGTTCGTCATGGGCCGGACGATCCGCGACGCATTACGCCGGGCGCAGCACGGCTCCGGGCCGCTCTATCGCTACTCCTTCGACATGCTCGGTGAGGCCGCGCTCACGGCTGCCGATGCAACACGTTATTTCGAAAACTATCTGGCTGCGATTTCCGAGATCGGTCGCGCGAGCCCGGACTGCAGTGACGTCATCGAGGCGCCGAGCGTCTCGGTGAAGCTGTCAGCGCTATCGCCACGCTTCGAGTTTGCCCAGAGCAGGCGTGCTGTCACGGAGCTCACGGGCCGCGTGCGCGAGCTCGTCAGGGCGGCGCGCGAGGCCAACATCGGCCTGTCGATCGATGCCGAGGAGATCGACCGGCTGGACCTGACATTGGCCGTGTTCGCAAATGCGCTGACGGACCGGCGGCTCAAGCATTGGCCCGGGCTCGGCATTGCCGTTCAGGCGTATCACAAACGGGGCCTCGCGACGGTCGAGTGGCTCGCCGAGCTCGCCGCCGAACGTCAGATGCGAATTCCTGTGCGTCTCGTTAAGGGCGCGTACTGGGATAGCGAGATCAAGGCCGCCCAAGCACAAGGGCTGAGCGACTATCCCGTGTTCACGCGCAAGTCCAACACGGATCTGAGTTATTTGACCTGCGCTGCACGCATGCTTGCGCCGCGCACTAGGCTCTACCCGCAGTTCGCGACGCACAACGCCTACGTCGTCGCATGGGTGATGGAACGCGGCAAGAAACGTGCGTTCGAGTTTCAAAGGCTGCACGGTATGGGGGAGGAACTCTACGACGAGCTCGTTGCCGCCGAGGAAGGCGGCCGCTCGTGCCGTGTCTATGCGCCCGTCGGGGAACATGAGGATCTGTTGCCGTACCTCGTACGGCGCCTGCTCGAGAACGGGGCGAATACCTCGTTCGTCAATCGTTTTGTGCAGGCCGAGCTGCCCGCCGCCGACATTGTCGAGGACCCTGTCGCGATCGCGCGAGCGCTTGCGCCGGACTTTCGTCATCCGAACATTCCCGTGCCGTCCGATTTGTTCGGTGCCGGGCGACGTAACTCGCACGGATGCAACTTCGCCGATTACGGTGAGCTCACGGAACTGGCTGCCGTTCTCGAGCGCGAGACAGCCACGGCGTGGCGAGCAGCGCCTATCGTTGACGGGGAGTGTGTCGAGGACGGCGAGACTCGACTCTGCCGGGACCCGGCCGATTGGGACCGGCCGATTGCCGAAGCGTCACTCGCCGACGCCGATGTCGCGCGCACAGCGCTCGAGGTTGCCGCGCGATCCTGGGGGGACTGGGATGGCACGCCGGCGGGCGAGCGCGGCGCGATCCTGCGCAGGGCCGCCGATGCGTTCGAGCGCCATCGGGCCGAGCTCATCGCGCGATGCGTGCGCGAGGGCGGGCGAACGGTGCCTGACGGCGTCGCCGAGGTCCGTGAGGCCGTGGACTTTTTGCGCTACTACGCAGGCGAGGCCGAGCGCTTGCTCGCGGCGCCGCGGTCGATGCCGGGCGTGACGGGCGAGAGCAACGTCCTGCGTCTTCGCGGGCGTGGCGTATTCCTGTGTATCAGCCCTTGGAATTTTCCTTTGTCGATCTTCACGGGACAGGTCGTTGCTGCTCTCGCAGCCGGCAACGCCGTGCTCGCAAAGCCGGCCGAGCAGGGCAGCCTCGTGGCGTATCGTGCCGCCGAGCTCTTGCTCGATGCAGGCGTGCCAGCCGGCGTCCTGCAGTTCCTGCCGGGCGACGGCGCGAGTCTCGGCGCGGCGGTTCTCGAGGACGCGCGGCTCGCAGGCGTGGCATTCACGGGCTCGACGGAGACCGCTGCGGTCATCAATGCGACGCTCGCGCGGCGGGCCGGGCCGCTGGCGACTTTGGTTGCCGAGACGGGCGGCATCAACGCGATGATCGTCGATAGCTCGGCGTTGCCCGAGCAAGTCGTCAAGGATGCAGCCGTATCGGCGTTCAACAGCGCGGGGCAACGATGCTCGGCACTTCGATTGCTTTGTCTGCAGGCGGACACGGCGGATCGCGTCATCGAGATGCTCGAGGGCTATATGCGCGAGCTCGTGATCGGTGATCCTTGTCAGCTCGGCACTGACGTCGGGCCCGTCATCGATCCGCACGCGAGACAGAAGATTGCCGATTATGTCGAGAGCCGCGCGGGGCGCGTTCGGTTTCAGTGTGAGCTCTCGAGCGCGCACGATGCGGGGATTTTCTTTCCGCCGACACTCATCGAGCTCGATCGCGTCGATGACCTGCAACGCGAGATATTCGGTCCCGTTCTTCACGTCGTGCGCTACGAAGCCGGGCATACGCTCGAGCTCGTCGATGAGATCAACCGAATCGGTTACGGTTTGACGCTCGGTGTGCACAGCCGCATCGAGTCCGTCGCAGCGGAGATCGTCGCGCGGGCGCGCGTCGGTAATGTCTACGTGAACCGCAACATGATCGGCGCGCAGGTCGAGTCTCAGCCGTTTGGTGGCATGGGGCTCTCGGGCACGGGCCCGAAAGCCGGTGGGCCGCATTACCTCGACCGCTTCCTCATCGAGCAGGCGGTCAGCACGAATACGGCTGCGGTCGGCGGCAACGCTTCGTTGCTTGCCGGGGTGTCCACCGTGTCGGAAAACGATTGATATTCTGGGTGCGGGGCGGCCTGGGGCGGTCACCCGGTCCGAATGGCATGCGCTATGATGCCGGCATCGCAGGATCTGTTCCAGCCGCTGGCATAGGGCAGAGATTTCAGCTTCTCAACGATCCGGAGCCGACATGAGAACACTGACTCGAAGAATCGCACGTTATCTTAGTAATACGATGCTCGCGCTGGCAGCTTGTGCGGCCGCAGAAATCGCCTTTGCCGACACGATTGCCGTAATCGGCACGGGGCGTGTCGCCAGCGCGCTCGGCCCGGGATTCGCCGAGCAGGGGCACACGATCATCTACGGGTCGCGCGATCCGTCACGTGCCGAGGTCCAGGCGCTCGTCGAGCAAACGCGAGGTCCTGCTTCGGCAGCGCCTCAGGCCGAGGCGGCCGCACGGGCGGACATGGTCGTCATCGCTGTTCCCGGTAACGTGGCACTCGACGTCGTGCGCAGCCTCGGAAATTTGAGCGGAAAAATTATCCTCGATCCGACGAACATTGTGATGGGCGGTGACGATGGGGCGCCGACCCACGCGGTCGAGACCTCCAACGCAGAGCTGATCCAAGCGGCAGCGCCGGGCGCTCGAGTCGTCAAAGCCTTCAACACGCTCAACTATATGACGATGATCGATCCAGCGTCCTCGGGGGGGCCGGTCACGATCCCGGTCGTCGGTGATGATGCCGATGCGAAAGCCAAGGTCGTCGCGCTGGCCGAGGGCATGGGCTTCGAGGTCATCGATCTCGGCCCGCTGCGTTACGCCGATACGCTCGAGGAGATGCTCGTCATATGGGTCAACGCGAGGAACCTCGGCACGCCGTTCGATTATCACCTGCGCCGCCGACCGGCCCAGTAGCGTGAGCCCGAATGTCTCGCCGGGTGTCCGCGGCGCTGATCGTCAGTGTCTAGTTGGTTAGAACCCAGAAGGGAAGCGCAAGCACAAGGACCCCTGTCCTTCGCCATCATCCGGAGTCCCGGCGAGATATTCGGGCTAACCCACTTTGACGATCGTGCGTCCGACGGCACGGGCGCCGATGTAGGCGTCGAAGCAGTCGGGCAGCTCGGTGAGCGTGACTTCGTTACTTGCGATGACGTCCAGGTGGCGCGGGCGCAGGTCCGTCGTTAGGCGCTGCCAGATGCTTTCGCGCAGCTCGGGCGGCACTTCCATGTTCACGCCGATGAGGCTCACGGCGCGGAGAATGAACGGCATAACGGTCGTGTGAAGCTCGGCACTCGCCGCAAGGCCGACGCTTGCGATGTTTCCCCAGGGTTTCGTCGTTCGTGTCAGCCATGCGAGGACGTCGCCGCCGAGATTGTCTACCGCGCCGGCCCATCTCGCGCTCTCGAGTGGCCGGGTTCCGATTTGCAGCTCGTTGCGATCGAGCACCTCGGTTGCACCGAGCGCCTCGAGAAAAGCCGTCTGATCGGGCTTGCCCGTCAGGGCTGTGACTTCGTAACCGCGTGCGCTCAAGATGTCGATTGCAATGCTGCCGACTCCGCCCGTCGCGCCCGTGACTAGCATGGGGCCGGCATCGGGCCGTTGGCCGTTCTGCTCGAGTCGGTGCACGGCGAGTGCCGCCGTAAATCCTGCTGTGCCGATGGCCATTGCCGCGCGCGTGTCGAGCGTGTCGGGAACGTGCACGAGCATGTCGGCGTCGACGCGTGCGAATTCCGCATAGCCACCATCCCGCGTCTCGCTCAAACCTCCGCAGATCGCAATGACTTTGTCGCCCGGCGAGAATCGCGCGTCTTGCGAGGAGCTGACCTCTCCGGCGAGATCGACGCCGCCGACGAGTGGAAACCGGCGCAGGATCGGTCCAGTGCCGGTAGCCGCAAGGGCGTCTTTGTAGTTGATGCCCGAATACTCGACTCGGATGACGACGTTGCCCGGTGCCAGGTCATCGAGCGTAAGGGCCTCGAGCCGACCCGCAACGGTATCGTTGTCGCGATGAATTCGAAAAGCCTGGAACGTATCACTCACGGCTGAATCTCGGCAGGGTAGGGTGAATCTTACGGCGGCATGCCTTGGACGGGCTGTATGTTAGAGTGGCGCCGCGCCGAAGACCAGTTCTACCTCGATATTTGACGACGATGACTGCTACGTTAACCGGGACGACCCCAGGCCTCTTGACGGTCGATCTCGATGCGATCGCGCAGAATTATCGCAAGCTCGTCGAGTCCGCGGCGCCCAACGACTGCGGCGCGGTCGTCAAAGCCAACGCCTACGGTCTCGGCGTCGAGCCCGTTGCACGCCAACTGCATGCCGCGGGTTGCCGGCACTACTTCGTTGCAAATCTCGCAGAGGGTCGGCAGCTCAGGAACCTGTTGGCAGACGCGGCCATCTATGTCTTTGCCGGTCCGGAGCCCGGCGAGGAGCGCGCTCTGCGCGACGCCGGGCTCGTGCCGGTCTTGAATTCGCTCGAGCAAGCACAGCGCTGGGTCGAGAACGGAGGCACGCAAGACTATCCCGTCGTAGTTCATATCGATACGGGCATGTCTCGGCTTGGTCTGAGTGCGAGTGAGGTCGAGGCGCTCTCGCGTAACAATGGCCTGCTCGATCAGCTGCGTATCACATTCATCATGACCCATCTGGCTTGCGCGGACGAGCCCGGGCATGCGCTCAACGAAGAGCAGGTTGCGCGCTTCGATGCCCTGCGAGCGTTGCTGCCGGACGCCCGAAGCAGTTTCGGCAACTCGGCTGGTATTCTGCTGGGGCCACGCTTCAGCGGCGATCTTGCGCGCGCTGGCGTCGCGCTTTACGGCGGTAATCCTTTCGTCGATCGAGCCAATCCCATGAAGACCGTCGTACGCTTGTATAGCCCGATTCTGCAAGTCCGCGAGATCGACGCTCCCGTCACGGTCGGTTACGGCGCGACGCATATGGTCGAGCCGCCGGCGCGCCTGGCTACGATCGGCGCCGGCTACGCAGATGGCTATCCGCGTTCCTTGGGAAATGCGGGGCGTGCGTATCTGGGTGGCGTCGAGGTTCCGGTCGTTGGGCGGGTGTCGATGGACATGCTCACGATCGATGTCTCGGACGTTGCCGCCGACGTAGCAGCGCCCGGCGCGATGGTCGAGCTTATCGGTGATCACATCGCGCTCGACGAGCTCGCAAGCGCCGCCGGGACGATCAGCTACGAGATCTTGACCCGGCTCGGGCCGCGCTGGACACGCTGTTACGAGAACGCCGATCAGTAAACGTTCTTAATCCACGATACGAACCTGCGTAACCTGGCCTTGGGGTCGGTTGTGAAGGGAGTGTATTCTCGACGGGCGTGGTTTTATTGTTTCGATACACGTATGCTCCGCACGCAAAGCGCGACCGGTAAGGGCGCGGTAGGAGACGGAGCTTTGACGGAATACAACCGCCGTTCGAGTTATACGCGCGAGGAGCTGCTCGAGCACGGCGAGACCGAAGCGTTCGGGCCTGGCAATGCGCGATTGCCGTTGCCGAACATGCTCATGTTCGATCGGATCACCGAGATCAACGACACGGGCGGGCGTTTCGGCAAGGGTGAGATTTGCGCTGAGCTCGATATAGAGCCGGGGCTCTGGTTCTTCGATTGTCACTTTCGCAACGATCCGGTCATGCCGGGTTGTCTCGGGCTCGATGCAATGTGGCAACTCGTCGGGTTTTACCTCGCCTGGATCGGCGGGGCCGGCCGCGGGCGCGCGCTCGGCGTCGGCGAGGTCAAGTTTCAGGGGCAGGTCCTGCCCGAGAGCAAACTCGTGACCTATCGCGTCGATATGAAACGCGTCATCAAGCGCAAGCTCATCATGGGCCTGGGCGATGCGGAAATGGATGTCGATGGTCGCACGATCTACCAGGCGACGAATCTCCGAGTCGGGCTGTTCACGTCCACCGAGGGCTTCTGAGATAAATTGGGGTCAAACCCCTGATTCTGAACGCTTCCCGCCCATCGGAGTCGTGCTTCTCGATAATTGGGGTCTGACCCCGATTTATCTCGTTCGCGTCGCTACATGTGGTGCTTCTCGTGCACCGGACGCATGAGGGCATTGCAGACGAGCGCGATTGCAAGCAGTGCGGCCATGAGAACCATCGTCGTGTTGTAGAGCCCGCTCGTCGGGTCTACCGTGCCGGGCGGCGCGATCTCCATGAGATTGGCAATCGTGACGGTCTGATTCTCGACGAGAACATCGAGTTGATCGAGACTGGCCCCGAACCTGTCGGCAAAACGCTGCGGGTCTACGATACTGGAGAGATTTTCGATTGCTCGCATGCTCGTGCTTTCCCGCAGGGAGGTGATCGCTAGCGGCCCGAGTACGCCGGCCGTGCTCCAGGCGGTCAGCAGCCGGCCGTGGATGCCGCCGACGTAGCGCGTGCCGAAGATATCGGCAAGATAGGCCGGAATCGTTGCGAATCCGCCGCCGTACATCGTGAAGATGATCATCGTGGCTGCGTAGAAGTACACGAGCCAGATCACGGCCGGAGAGACACTGACCTGTTGGGCGGTGTAGGGTATCGACAGGTATAGCGCAATTCCGAGGGCGAAGAAGATCCAATAAGTCGTACGTCGACCGATGAAGTCGGAGACGCTGGCCCAGAAGAACCGGCCGACCATGTTGAAGACGCTGATCATGACGACGTAGGTTGCCGCGAAAGCGCCATCGACGATATGCGGCAACGTCGTTCCGAATATTTCGGTCATCATCGTTCGGGCGACGCTCAATACCCCGATACCGGCTGTGACGTTGAAGCACAGCACGATCCAGAGCTGCCAGAATTGCGGTGTCATGAGCGCCCGGTCGATATGCACGTTGGCTGCGCTGATCATGCGTTTGGCACGGTGCGCGGCGTCGGGCGGCGTCCAGCCTTCGGGTTTCCAGTCGGGTGCGGGAATGCGATACGAGAATGCGGCGATCATCATGACGACGAAGTAGATCAGTCCGATCGCGAAGAACGTCTGCGCGACGCCCACCGAGCCGGTGCCGGCAACGTAGACGCCCTCGGGCCCGGGCACGATCATGCTCGCGATGTCGTTGGCGCCGACCACGACGACCTCGCGCAGCTCGCCCGCAATCTCGACGTAACGTCTTCCGGCCTCGGTGACGAGCTCGACTGCGTCCAGCGTTCCGACGTACTCCGGCGCCGCATAGAATAATCGAATGAGGGCTTCCTTGAGGGGTGCGCCGATCATGGCGCCACCGCCGAAACCCATGATCGCCATGCCGGCCGCCATGCCGCGGCGATCCGGAAACCAGCGGATCAGGGTGCTGACCGGCGAGACATAGCCGAGCCCCAAGCCGCAGCCGCCGATAACGCCGTACCCCAGGTAGATGAGCCAGAGCTGGTGCTGCACGATGCCGAGGCTGCCGATCAGATAGCCGCCACCCCAACAACAGGCCGCGACAACGCCGACGGTCCGCGGGCCTACGTCCTCGAGCCATTTGCCAGCGAATGCTGCGGCGAGGCCGAGGAACACGATGGCGACCGTGAAGATCCATACGACATTGCTGAGACTCCAATCGTCGGCAGCAGGCGTTACGACGCCGAAGACGCGAATCAAGGCTGGGTTATAAATGCTCCAGGCATACACAGACCCGATGCAAAGATGGATGGCGATCGATACGGGCGGCACCCACCAGCGGTTGAACCCGGGTTGGGCAACGATGCGTTCTTTAGATAACAGCGGCGGCATGGCGTCTCGGTTTGTTTTTGTTGTCCGGTCGAGTGCGCATACTACTCATTCGGGCCGCGGCGGGTCCATGGCCGCGTGCGCAGGGCGGTCCGGCATCGGTGTCCCTGCTATAGTCGCCCCCGGCAGCAAGGGATCAAGATGAATTTCGACCAAATTTTTCTGTTGGTGCTCCTCGCATGCGTGTTCGCGCTGCTGATCTGGGGCCGCTGGCGGTTCGATCTCATCGCGTTTACCGCGCTTGTCGTTGCATTGCTTGCTGGTGTGATTCCGGCCAACGAGGCTTTCTCCGGCTTCGGGCATCCGGCCACGGTCATCATCGCGCTGGTGCTCATCGTCAGCCGCGCACTGACGAACTCGGGTGTTATCGAGCTCATCGGACGATACATGCTCGCAGCCTCGCGCAGCCTCAGTATGCATGTCGGGCTCATGGCCGGCATTGCGGCAGCGCTATCGGCGGTCATGAATAATGTGGCCGCACTCGCGCTGCTCATGCCGGTCGATATCGAGGCAGCATCCAAGGCCGATCGTAGCCCGGCATTGACGCTCATGCCGCTGTCGTTCGCGTCGATTCTCGGCGGCATGATCACGCTGATCGGCACGCCACCCAATATCGTAGTGGCCGAGTTCCGTAACGAGGCGCTCGGCGAGCCTTTTGCGATGTTCGATTTCGCACCGGTCGGGCTCGCTTGCGCGGTTGTCGGCGTTGCGTACGTTGCGCTGATCGGTTGGCGGTTGATACCGAGGATCACCGGGGAGGCGAAACCGATGAAGACGCTCTTGGATTTTGGCGAGTATGTCGCCGAGGTCCGGGTGCCCGAGGGGGCTGGTGTTGTCGGCAAGCACGTGCGAGACCTCGACGATGCAGCGGACGACGTCGGTGCAACGATTATCGGACTCGTGCGGCGCGGACGGCGCATGCCCGGCATGGCGCGGCTCGTGGATATTCGCGTCGGCGATACGCTCGTGCTCGAGGCGCATCCAGACGCCATCGACCGCCTCGTCGGCGTGCTCAAGCTCGAGTACGTTCGCTCCGGTAGCCGTGAGACGCCAGTTGCTAACGAGGACTTGTCGCTCATGGAGGTCGTCGTGCCGGAGGGCTCGCGCATCGAAGGCCGCTCGGCGGCCTCGCTGCGGCTGCTCGGGCGGTACGATGTCACGTTACTCGGCGTGTCGCGCCAAGGCCGTCGGTTCCGCGAGCAGGTTCGCAAGCTCGAGATCGCGGCAGGCGACGTGCTGCTGTTGCTCGGTCCGACGGAGCGCTTGCCTGAGGTTACGACTTGGCTCGGTTGTTTTCCGCTTGCCGAGCGCGGGTTGCACGTCATTCAGCGGCAAAAAGCGTTTTCGACGATCGGTATCTTCGCCACGGCCGTGCTGCTCGCGAGTTTCGGTGTAGTCTATTTGCCGGTTGCACTGGCAGCGGCGGTTGCGCTGCTGGTCGTGACGAAGGTCGTACCGCTACGCCAACTCTACGACTCGATCGAGTGGCCGGTCATCGTGTTACTCGGCTCGATGATCCCGATCGGTGTCGCACTCGAATCGAGCGGCGCGACCGCATTGATCGCAGCGGGTATCGTCGATTTATCGGCGGGGCTGGCGCCGGCCGTGATTCTGACTATATTGATGATCGTCACGATGACGCTGTCGGACGTCATGAACAACGTGGCGACGGCCGTGATTGCGGCCCCGATCGCGCTCGATATCTCCGTGCGCCTCGGCGTCAACGCTGATCCGTTTCTGATGACGGTAGCGGTGGCGGCATCGTGCGCTTTCCTGACGCCGATCGGCCACAAGAACAACACACTGATCATGGGGCCGGGCGGATACCGCTTCGGCGATTACTGGCGGATGGGCCTTCCGCTGGAGATTCTGGTCGTGGCGACGGGCGTGCCGATGATCCTCTGGGTCTGGCCTCTCTAGGCTAGATCTCTCGCTCGGTCTAGTTGTCGTTGCCGAGGTAGTAGCGCACGCCCGCGCGGAAGATGCCCTCGTCGCCGCCGAACTGAAATCCACCGAAGAGCTTCAAACGCTGCGTGAGTCTGTACATCAGGGCGACGTCCATCGTCGTCTCGGATGTGTCCGAGTCGTTGAGCGTGACGTGGTCGATACTCAGCCGGAACTCCATCGGCGTGTGATTGATCTCGCGGTAGCCGATCGATACGCCATAACCGTCGTCGTCGGCGCTCCCCGATCCGAGGCCAGGAATATCTATGTCCAGATCTGTCGTCAGCACTGACACATTTAAAAAGACGCTCTTGGTGTCCGAGAAATCGTAATGCGTGCCGACGCCTGCTTCGATGAGCGTGGTCTGTAGATCGATATCGTCGAAGTCCGCAGCGCGAATGCGGCCGAATACCTGCAGGATGGGCATGATCTCGTACGAGCCTCTCAAGTCAACGCCGATGCCGCGTTCGTCCTCGCCGAATGAAGTGTCGATCTCGCTGACGGTCAGCGTGCTTTCGAGAAAGCTGTAGCTGATCTGGGCCTGGGCCCAGGACATCGGAAAAAAGGCCGCGGCGGCGGCGAAACCGTACACAAAGCGCTTCATGATCTGCTCCTCCGAGCCAGTAATACGGCCAAATTAAACTAAATATAGTCGCCAGGCCGTGAAGACCGTCACATCGGCCCGCAGCGGCTTCGGCGCCCGATAGGACGCCTCGCCAGAGCGTGCGGTGCTACCATTCCGCTCAGGGAGGGATTATGAGGCTCCGCAGCGCAATCAGGCTTCGTTTCACGGCCGCCGTATTGGCGGGGCTTGGCTGTATTTCGGGCGCGACGCTGGGATGGGCCCAGGATGCGGGTTCGGTGCTCGTGAACCCGGATTGGCTCGCGGCAAATATCGACCGGGCGGACGTGCGTCTCATCGATCTCGGCAAGCGCGCCGAGGAGTTCGAGGCGGCACATATCCCCAACGCCCAACACGTCGACTGGCGCACCGATCTTGCCGATCCCGCCAACCGGGAGCACTTCGGTGTGCTGCAACCCGAGGCGTTCGAGGCCCTGATGTCGCGGCTCGGTATTGCTGCGGACACGACCGTCGTGCTCTACGACAGCCACAGCAATCGGGTTGCCGCTCGCATGTTCTGGACGTTGCGCAACTACGGGCACCGCGACATACGCATACTCGACGGTGGTTCACCGGCGTGGGAGGCGGCCGGCGGTGAACTGACCGCGGAGAGCATGCCGGTGACGCCAACGGACTATCGCATCAGTATCGCCGAGCAGCCGTATCGCGCCGAGAAAGCCGACGTGCAGGCGGCGCTAGGCCGCGAGGGTTTCGAGATCGTCGATGCTCGGGCGCCGCAGTTCTATACGGGCGAGTCGCGTGGGTCGCGGTTCGGCAGTGATGTGCCGAATGCCAAGATCGGGCGCGTGCCCGGCGCGCAGAATTTTTTCTGGGCCGATCACGTCAACGACGACGGCACGTACAAGTCGATCGACGAGCTTCGGACGCACTACGAGGCGCTCGGCATCACGTCTGAAGACAACATCATTACTTACTGCCACATCGGGCTACAGGCATCGACACCGTGGTTCGTGCTAACGCAGCTGCTCGGTTATCCGAATGTGCGTCTGTACGACGGCTCCATGGCAGAGTGGGCGAACGCAGACGACACCGAGCTTGTCGTCGACGAGAATGACTAAAGAGTAAAGACGGCACCCGTTCGGGTGCCGATGATGAGGACGGGACTATGAATACTGAACGCCGGCGCAGCTCTAGCTGCCTAACGCTCGCGAGTTTGATCTGTCTGTGCGCGGGACTCGCCGGGACCGCAAGCGCGCTTGCGCAGGAGCGCGGCGGCATCGACATCGCCCTGAGCGAGAACCCAATCGTTACGGCCATCGGCAACGTCCGCACGCCGGCGGACTGCACCGCACTGCTCGGCCTGAATCTCAAAGATACAGCGATCACCGCGGCGAGGATCGTGCCAGCATCCGGGCAGGTGCCCGAGTACTGCCAGGTCGAGGGTGGTGTCGAGACCGTGATCCTGTTCGAGGTCGCGATGCCGACGAGCGCCTGGAACGGACGTTTCTTCTACGTCGGTGGCGGCGGTTACAACGGCAACATTCCGAACATGACCGGGGCGCTCGCCCGCGGCTATGCGGCTACAGCGACCGATACCGGACACCGGGGCGAGCATTGGGACGCCTCCGCGCTCTACAACGACCCACAGGCGCAGCTGAACTATGCCCATCGCGGCGCGCATCTCGTGACCGAGATCGCCAAACAGGTCGTCACTTCTTACTACGAGGAATCTTCGAGCAAGTCGTATTTCCTGGGCTGCTCGAACGGCGGCAAGATGGGTCTCATGGCCGTGCAGCGGTATCCGGAGGACTTCGACGGCGTTGTGATCGGCGGCCCGGTCATCGACCGCACGGGACTGATGATCATGTTCGACTGGTCGCAGCGCGCCTTGCTCGGCGCGGAGATTCCGCCGTACAAGATTCCGGCGATGGAGCGCGCGACGCTGCAGGCATGCGATGCGACCGACGGCTTAGTTGACGGCGTCATCGGTCGGCCCGATCTTTGCGAGTTCGATCCAGCCGTTCTGACGTGCGAGGGTCAGGATAGCGCCGAGTGCCTGACGGCACCGCAGGTAGATGCCTGGCGAAAAATTCTCGACGGGTCGCGAACCTCCGATGGCGAGGCCCTTTACCCAGGCTATTTTCCGGGGCATGAAGATGACTATCCGGCGTATGTCACAGGCCTCGGTGTGAATCATGGCTATCCATCGAGCAACTACATGTACATGGATAACTTCATGCGTTATTTCGTGTTCGGCCCGAACTACGATGCTGTGCACGACTTCGACATCGACAACGATCGAGGAGCGCTAGACCGGTTCGTTGCAGAGCAGGACGCCGTCGATCCGGATCTGCGCGACTTCGAGGCGCGCGGGGGTAAGCTCATTATCTATAACGGCTGGGCGGATCACTCGACGCCGCCACAGCGTGCGATCGACTACTACAACGCCGTGCGTGATGTGCACGGTGACGATACCGATGCCTTTGCCCGTTTGTTCATGGTGCCGGGCTTCCATCATTGCTCCGGCGGCCCGGGTCCGAACATCTTCGGCTCGAACGCTCGTCCGCTCGTGAATCTCAACGACCCGGATAAAGATCTGATGGGCGCTATCGCCAACTGGGTCGAGAACGGTGTTGCGCCCGATCGGATTATCGCGACGAAGTACGAGGGTGATGACGTAGGGCAGAGCATCGAGCGCACGCGGCCGCTGTGTCCGTATCCGAAAAATGCCGAATACGCAGGCTCGGGTAGCATCGACGAAGCGGCGAGCTTCGTCTGCGTCGACCCGGGGAACTAGCTTGCAAGACGCCGGGGCGGTGTGGTCGATCCCAGACGTTCGCTGCACCATGGTCGCCTGAAGTTCACGCTGCCGGAGTGACGTCAGCGCGACCCCCATACAATCTGCTCGAATCGCCTGCGGGTCGCCGCTGGCTGTTCGCGCTGCTCTACCTCAGCGAGGGCGCGCCGATCGGATTTGTTTGGTGGGCCATGCCGACGCTGCTGCGCGGCCAGGGCGTCGAGCTCGGCTCGATTACGGTGCTAACGACCGTCGCGACGCTGCCGTGGATCCTGAAATTTCTCGCCGCGCCTCTCATCGATGCGAGCCTGCATCGAGGGGGTTCGCTGCGGCGTTGGATACTGTCGTGTCAGCTCGGCATGGCGGTAGCGCTCGTGCCGCTCGCGCTGCTCGACTGGAACGCCCAATTCCCGCTGCTCGTCGGTGTCGTTGCGGTTCATGCGATCTTTGCCGCCGTTCAGGACGTAGGTATAGACGCTCTGGCCATTCATAGCGTGCCACGAGAGGAGTTGGGCCGCGTCAACGGCTGGATGCAGGCCGGTATGCTCGGCGGGCGCGCGGGGGTTGCGGCAGGCAGTACGCTCATTGTGAGCGCGCTCGGGGACCCCGCGCTGGCCGTTCTGTTTCTCGCGGTCTTGATCGCGCTGCCAGCCATCGTGCTCGTCGTCGCTGTTGCCGAGCCCG
>JAOTTJ010000155.1 GCA_029864465.1 Gammaproteobacteria bacterium
TCTCTTGGAGCTATTACGGCGAACAAGGTATCGTCTATCTTTTCGGCGGGCGCGGCGTGCTCCCATACAAAGTGGCGTTCTGCTCTTTGATTCTCGTTGCGACGTGGGGTTTTATCGAAACGTCGACCGAGCTCGACAATCTGACGAGTCTCGGCACGGGTGTCATGTTGTTCGCCAATATTCCGATCATGTGGCTATTCGGCTCACAGGCGATGCGCGCCTATCATGACTATATGAGGCGGCTCAAAGAGGGCCGCATGGGTCCGGATCACCCACCGCCGTCTCTCGAGGACCTCATCAGCGGTCGCGACGTCCAGTAATCCGGCTCGATTGACACGCTACCTGCCAGCGCGCTGCACCGGATTGCCCGCTTCGGTCATGGTTTCTGCGGCCGCAACGACCAAGGCCATCGCATCGCCGCGGCTGAGCTGACTCGTTAGATAGGCAGCGAGCCCTCCAGCCAGAGCGCGTAGGCCACGAGCAGCGGCAACAGAAACGCCGCAGTCAACGTCGACACGAGCACCACACCAGCAACATCGTCCGGATCGCACCCGTATCGCTCCGCTAGCAGGTAGCAAACGACAGCCGTCGGCATGCTGCCAGTCAAGATAAGCACACTGCGCGCGACGCCTGTGAGCCCGAGCAGCTCGCTGACGCCGAGCGCGACGCTGAAGCCGAGCACGAGCCGTCCCAGCCCGAGGCTGATCGCAATCGACGCGCGACGGATACGAAACTCCGCGAGCGCGAAACCGAGCGTCAACAATGCCAACGGGATCGCGATATCGGCGAGCAGACCAACGGTCCTGTCGAGCCAGGACGGCAGCGCAGTTCCGGTTGCGAGCAACGCAACACCGAGCGCCGACCCATAGACGACGGGTGTCGTCGCGAGCGTCTTGAGCGCAGGTCTTCCGTCCTGCAGCGCCGGCGCAAGAGTGAACTGGAGCACGACCGCCACGAGAAAAACACCGGACGACAATCCGAGGCCTTCGTCGCCGAATGCAAAATAGCTGAGCGGCAGTCCGATATTCCCGGCGTTACCGAACGTCATCGACGGCAAGAAAGAGCGTTGCGGCAGCCCTGCGAGCCGCAAGACCAGCGACGCACCTAGCGCCGCAGCGGCATACATGATCAGGGCGCTCGCCAACATCGTCGTGAACTCGCTCAGTGGCAAGCCGAGCTTGGAGACGCTGTCCAGAATCAGGCACGGCGTCGCAACATTGATGACCAGACGCGATACGAAGCCGCGGTCGAGCGGCAGGCCGAGTCTCGCCCAGCCGAAGCCGATCCCGGCGACGATGAACACCGGTAGCAAGATGCCGGCGAGCACCTCGATCACGAGCCGCCACCGTTACCTTGCAATGCTTTGAGGTCGTGATCGTGCCAGCGCCCGAGCACGAGCTGAGCGCCGATCGCACCCAGCAACGCGATGAACATATCCCACTGCGTATCCCACGGGTCGCCCTGTAACGCCAGGAAATCGGTGCTACCGTCGCCGGCGACGACCGCCACCCACCATTCGATCAGCTCGTAGAACGCGCTGAAGGCAAGACAGAAACTCGTTACGATGACAAATAGCCAACCGCCGCGTTGCAGCGGCGACAATCGAAGCAGGATTTCCCGAGCCAGGATTGCCGGAACGAATCCTTGCGCGAAATGCCCGAACCGGTCGTAGGGGTTACGCGCGAGATCGAATAAATCCTGCACGGTAAATCCGATCGGTACGCGCGCATAGGTGTAATGTCCGCCTAGAACGAGCACGAGCGCGTGAATGAATAACAGCCAGTAGAGCAGCGTCGTCAGCGGAAACCGCCGCGATGTCGCCGCGAGCACTGCCAGCCCAACGATCACGGGCGAGACCTCGAGCCACCACGTCATGCGGTCGAACGGCCCGATACCGGATACGATCGTCGCAACGGCAGCGAGAAGCATGAGCACGAGCGGCTGAACACGTCCGCCGCGCTGTACCGGTGTCGCAGACATGTCCGCGTAGCCTCTGCAAAGAGCGAGGGCTGAAATTCTGACAGAATAACGCCGAGTACGCAGGCTTACTCATCCTGCTCGAGCACGGTAATCGAACGAACGAGATGCTAGAGACTTTTCTGGAAGTCGGAATTGAGACCGACGATATCGCTGGAGCGTTCGAGGAGCTGCGCTCCCTCGGCTTCGCACTCATCAACGACGGCGGTATTCGGGATCACGGCTACGCTGTCGTCTCCGATGGTCACATCTGTATCGCTCTGCATGATTGCGAGCTGACGGGTCCGTGGCTCAGCTTCGTGCGCCCGGATCTCGAGAGCTATGTCAGAGCATTGCGGCGCCAGGGAATAGAGTTAGAGATCGCCCGGCTCGGCGAGCAGGAGTTCCATGAGGTTGGCTTTCGCGATCCCAATGATCAGCTCGTTACGCTCGTCGAAGCCAGAACGTTTTCGCCAGTCGCGGCTGAGGATATTGCGGCGTCCGTCTGCGGCACGTTGCTCGAATACAGCCTCGCGACCGGGTCGGTCGAGGACTCTGCGCGCTTCTGGCACGGCCTCGGCTTCGAGACCGTGGCCGAAGGGTCCGAGCCTCATCCATGGCGACGTATTCACGGCCCCGGTATCTCCATCGGCCTGCACGAGTCCGTGCGGCTTCGCCCGGGTCTGACGTTCATCGCCGACCAAATCGGCGCACGCGTCGACTACCTTCAGGCGAAAGGTCATGACATCAGGACAGGTGCACCGATCGTTTCGAACGAACGGCCTTCTGCGACGCTACGATTAACGGTCGATCTGCCTATTTACCTACTCGAGAACCAGGCGGGCGCCGACTGAGCCTGCCGTGTTCGCATGGATATCTCTCGAGGCGGCCGCTGCCGCTGTGAGCGTCACGACAGCATCCATACGTCGCCATCATTCGAAGTCCCGAATGAATTGTCCGGGCTAGGGGAGATAACGGAGGAGTTTCTCCAGAGCGCCTTGAACGGAAGCCAGATACCCTGCACCGAACAAGTTGAAATGGTTCAACAGATGATAAAGGTTGTAGAGCTCGACTCGCCGCTCCCAACCTGGCGCCAATGGCCACGCTTCTGCGTAGGCGTCGTAAAACGCGCTACCGAATCCACCGAATAGGCGTGTCATTGCGAGATCCGTTTCGCGGTCCCCATAGTAGACGGCTGGGTCGAAGATCACGGGCGTCCCGTCCGTCGTCACGCCCCAATTTCCGCCCCAGAGATCGCCATGAAGCAGTGAAGCGTCAGGCTCATACGCGTCGAACAGGACTGCTACTTTATCGAGGAGCCGTTCGACGTCTGCTGCGGTTGCCGCGGGCAGGCCGTTGCGAACTGCGAGAGCGAGCTGGTAGCGCAGACGGTGCTCGCAGAAGAACGTCGGCCAATCGCCGGTCGGTGCGTTGACCTGCGGCGTAGAACCGATGGTGTTGTCGCGATCCCAGCCGAACTCCGATCGCGTTACACGATGCTGAGAGGCGAGATCTGCACCGAGGCTGCGCTCGGCCGCTTCGGATTTAGGACCAAAAACGATCCACTCCAGGATCAGATAGGCTGCGTCGGCGACGGCACCGACAGCAACGACCGCGGGCACACGGACGGCTTCCGCTTGCGCCAGAATCTCCAGCCCTGCCGCCTCCGCCTCGAACATGCCTAACGCCGAGGGTGTGTTGAGCTTGAGGAACAGCGGCCCCTGCTCGCTGAGCACCTTGAATGCGCGATTGATAGAACCGCCGCCGACGGCCTCCGCGCCACCGAGGAGGCGGATTCCGCAGCGGCGCCGTAACTCCTCGCTGAGCAGCTTTACGCCCAATTCTCTGCTGTTCTCTGGTGGAGCACCGGCGCTCGATATACTGCCAACGCGCTAGATATTGCTCGATGCGGTTCGGCCTGCGCCTGGCCTCACGTCACGGAGACGATAGAAGATAGCACTCGCGCTCGCGCCCGCTGCTGCCCCCGTGAGGACAGCCTGGGCGCCGGGCAGCCAGAATACGGCAGCGAACACCGCGCCAGTCGCTGCGCCAGCGAGAACCCGATCCGTCGTGCGCTCGCGACCCGACAGGCGCAGCATGAGGTGAAGAGGAACACCGAGTACGAGCATTGCAATGGGCGTGATTATGAGCGGATAAACAAAGTCACCGAGCTGCCAGCTGGCCTCTTCGGCCAAGAGCAGGTCATCAATGGCGACGGAGCCGTGCCAGACGAGGCTCGCGGCAAGCGCCGCGGCAACGAACGCTGTCAGACGCCGCATGACCGAAGCCAACGCCTACAGTCCGAGCTCGGACAGTCCCGGATGATCGTCGGGCCGCCGTCCGAGGGGCCAATGATATTTGCGCTCGGCCTCGCCGATCGACAGATCGTTGATACTCGCGATGCGCCGCCGCATGAGTCCGGCGTCATTGAACTCCCAGTTCTCGTTGCCGTACGACCGATGCCAGTTACCTGAATCATCGTGCCATTCGTAGGCGAAGCGCACGGCGATACGATTGTCTCGATATGCCCACAGTTCCTTGATGAGCCGGTAATCGAGCTCCCTGGCCCACTTGCGCTCGAGAAATTTCACGATCGCATCTCGGCCTTGAAGGAATTCGGCCCGGTTGCGCCAAACGCTATCCACCGTATACGCGAGCGACACACGCTGCGGCTCGCGCGTGTTCCAAGCATCCTCAGCGAGTCGGATTTTCTCAATGGCGCCGTCACGATCGAACGGTGGTAGCGGCGGTCTCGTCTCGGTCGGATTCGTCAATGTGGGTCTCCCGGATTAATCCCCGATTCGCGCGAACATACTATCTCGACCGGCAGGCCGCGTTGTTTATTACAACCCTCGAGGACAACCGACAAATCATGACGTTTCCGCGTGAGCACTCTCACAAAAGCATAGCAGCCTGGCCGCGACGGGGGGCCGCGGGTGCGCGTACGCGAGTGTTTGACAATAAAGAAACGGCGCTCGCGGCGCTATGCTAGTCTCAAATGGAAGACGGGTCGCTACTTCAGAATAATTTGCTTCAATCACTGATCCGCCCGTCTCGTGCCCACTAACAACTAAAGGGGACTTCCATGAAGACCAATAGATCGCGGACTCGTGTCCTCGCGACCGGGGTGCTGTGCGCCCTGACCACAGGCCTGGCAACTGCAGAGGACATACGAATCGTCAACGCCAACATCATCACGATGGATGATGCCAACCCTGTTGCTAGCAGTATGGTGATCAGCGGCAACCGCATTGTGTCGGTCGGGGGAGATGGCCCGCGACGAGGCGAAGGACAGGGTCGAATGACGACGATCAACGCCAGGGGCGCTATCGTCATCCCCGGTCTGATCGACCAGCACCTACACTTCAACAGAAGTGCTATTACATGGGGCTACGCCATTCACGATGGGGAAGGCGCCTATTCGAAGGAAGACCTGTTAGCGGCAATCGCGACGAGAGCAGCCGATCCTGAGGTACCGCCCGGCGCGTGGCTCACGTTGATCGGGCGCCACAACCACCTGCAGTTCGGAGGAGGTTACCCGACCATAGCAGAGCTCGACGCGGTCGCAGGCGATCACCCCGTACTGCTTCTGCAGCGGTGGTTGCCGACGCCCTCGGGCCCGAACTTCGGTGATTTTAATCAACACTCGTCGCCGGGTCCCGGCCAGATGAACACCCTGGCTAGAGATTTCTTCAACGGCCTGGTCGCTCCGCTGCCCGCACTACCGGTGATTCCTGCCGACGGATCGTTGACCACGGGTCCCGGCGGCTCGAACCAGGCAGTGTATTTGTGGACGCGCGACAACAACCCGATCGAAGAGCAGATAAGAAGCACGCTCGATCTACAGCGTTGGGCGCATAGCCTAGGCTTGGTCGGTATAGGTGAATCCGGTGGCGGTGGCTTCCGCCAGTCGCAGGATTTTCGCGCGCTGGCGCAGGCGGACATCGATGGTAATCTCAAGATGCGTATTCGTTTCCAGGTCAGGCCGCTGGACGCGCCGGGGACGTCCGGGCAGTCTCCGATCGAACGTCTCGCGAATGTCATGAGCGCCGCACCGAAGGCCGGAACGGTGCCTGGAGGCTGCGTCGGTCCAGCGGAGATCTCTGGAGAAGGCTTCCAGATAAGTCGCCTCGGCAGCCCGTTCTATCGCATCATGGGACTCGGCGAGTTCTTTACGGCCCCCACCGAAGATTTCATCGAGGATGCGACGCTCTTCGTCCTTCGCCGGCACGATTGGTCCACGCATCAACATGCTGAGGCCGAGCAGATACCCGCGGTCATTGCGGGCATCGAAAGGGCGCTTGCCGTCAATGACCCATGCGCCATCGGCGCATCCTACGCTGACCGACATAATTCCTTGGATCATTTGAACGATGCATCGGACGAGCATTTCGAGAGAATGGCCGCGGTTGGCGTCGGCGCCGGCATCCAAGCCGTGCGCTTCCTGTTCCCGGGCTGGGAGTTCTCCGGCCCTCCGTACCGAGGCGCTTTCGATGCGCAGTACGAGCACGGTCTCAATGTCGGTTGCGGCGCGGACGGAATGTTCGCCGGGCACGGCAACCCGTGGACTACGCTGCAGTTCATGGTGACAGGCGAGGCTTTCGACGGCACGCAGCTTCTCAAGAACGACCCGTTCGCAGCCGCGTTTCCAGGCAGCCGAGCGTCGGACCAGACCGCCGAGTTGATGGAAGGCTTACAGTGCTATACCAAGGGCTCCGCCTGGTTCACTCGGGAAGAGCACGAACGCGGCCAGCTCAAGGAGGGCTTCCTCGCCGACGTCGTCATTCTCGACCGCAACCCGTTTAATGGGGATGACCACAGTATTAGGGACACCAAGGCGGCGATTACTATTGTCGACGGTGAGATCGTGTACAACGATGGATCTCTGAGACGTGGCGGCCATGGGCGCGACCGTCGCCAGTGGAACGACTGACGATAACTCATGGACACCCCCGGGGCCCTGCCGGGGGTGTTTCTTTATCCCGGCTGAGGTCCCCAAGCGGAGCGAGACGTACGCTTCGCCCGCACGTCACCTTTTCGTCAAGGCGCATCTCCTAGATCTCATACCCATCGCGGGAACACATAATCTCGACCGGTGTGTCGCCGCGTTGATTACATCGGTATGTGGTCGAGGCGTTTCCCGAGAGGGTCTAGAGGACCTAACGCAGGCACTGGAGCCCGGGTGTCTTCAGTCCGCGCCGGGCTTTCGCACATATCCGTAGTAGGTATCGGCCACGAGCTGCGACTCGTCGGAATCG
>JAOTTJ010000156.1 GCA_029864465.1 Gammaproteobacteria bacterium
ACGATTTGGATACGTTCGGCTCGGCCCAGCGCCGATAGCGTGAAACGGACCGTGATCGAGCCCCAGGCGTAAGGTCGGTTGGAGCGCTGGCCCCAGTCCACGGGGCCGGGTGGTGGCACGAAACTAACCATACGGGGCTGCGCAAAGAATGCGTCCGCCGCTGTGGTCCCGTCTCGGGCCAGCGTGGCATACGCTTCTCTGTAGCGCGCCATCGCCGACTCGATATCGTCGGCCACGAGGGCTGTGTCGCCCAAGGCAGCGAGCGCCTCGGCACGTTCCAGCGGTTGCGCCGCAGGCGCGGCCTCGAGGGCCTGTTCGAGGCGCCGCTGTGAACGGAGGGGCTCGCCGAGAATCGTATCGATTCGCAAGATCTCGTGCAGCGGCTTGAGGAGCTGCGCAGGATCGGCTGCGGGGTCATTCTGCAAGAGGTCGAGCGCGATCTGATACTGCTCACGGGCTAAACCGCGCATGCGCGCAGCTTCGTAATATTCGGCGAGTCGGTAGTGATAAGGAATCACGCCCGTGTTCTCGCCACCGAAGTGTCTCAAGGCGACGTCGAGAATTTCTCGCTGCGTCTCCTGTGCTTCGCGCGTATCCCCGGCATCCTCGAAGATCTGGCTCAGCTCATCGAGAAGCTCGGCTTGGTCGAGATTGAAGAGCCCGTAGTTGCGGTGACTTACGTGGCGGGCCTGTTCGAGCACGGCGATCGCTTCGGCGAACTCGCCGCGACGCGCAAAGATGTCGGCGACCCCCCGGTAAGCGTCGATCAGCGTGCTCGCGAATTCCCCGTCTGTGGCCGTGATGAGCTCTATTCCCTCGAGGAAGCTAGCTTCGGCCGCATCAATCTCATCGAGTTCTGCCTGTACAGCACCTAGGGCAATGAGCTCCTCGCCGGACGGCTGGTGCTCGTCGGACGTTGCGAGCCGTGTTTGGGATTCGGGGGTGTCCTGCGCCGCCGCGACTGCGATGGCAAGGAGTAGACTGGTCGTCGTCGCTCGGACGGCGAGAATCGCCGCGCGCCGCGCGTTCATTCGTCCGATCGATAGTGGAACGTAAAGTTCCTGACCAAACCGGATGCGTAGGCGAGCTCACCGTCGACAACCCGTGGCCGGAAACGCGAGCGGCTGATTGCGCGCTGCATCGAGGAGTCCTTGAAGCCTGGTGGATCCGACTCGAGCACGTGGACGTTGAGTGGCTTGCCGTCGATGTCAACGTCGAAGACGATGCGCACGAAGCCCTCGACCGCATCGGGCTCGTTTGCGTCGATGACTCCGCGACTGCTCGGATATTCTCTGAGCACGTAGTCACCGTCACGGTCGTCGAACCATTCGGTGCGAAGCGTATCGCCGTTCTCGACGCTCCCGAGCAGCTCCCATGCCCGTAGGTATTCCTCGCCCGACGGCCCGACCCTGCTGAAGGCCGTGTACCAGTCACCGATATCGCGCAGGATCCGCGCGAGCTCGAGGGCATCGGGTTCGGGTTGCATCTCAGCTATTTCGAGCGCTTCCTTCAGGGCGCCGATCCCGCGGCCCTCAGCGAGTTTCTGCACGCGGAAGGAATTGCCTATCTCCCTGAGCGGGGTCACGAGCCGGGGACTGTTGGGGCCTTCGAGCTCGCGAATGATGTCCATGGCTCTGAGGTATCGGTTGCGCCCAGTATCGAATTGAAACGCGGAGACGAGCCAATCCGCGTAGCGATAGATGTAGGGCAGGATCTCGAGTGAGTCGCTACCGTGCACCCGCTCCATGAGTCGCAACGCGTCTTGTTGCTGAAAATGCGCTTCCTCGTATTGGCGCATGTTCGCGAGCGCTGCAGAGATGTGGTAGACGATGTCGACCTGGTCTGGGTTGAGCAAGCCGAAGACGCGTCGGTTGACGGTGCGGGCTTCCTCAAAAATACTGAGGGCCTGAAGGTAATCGCCCGCATCGTAATAGTTGGCACCCATGGATACGAGCGGGGCGATGGTCGAGGACGTGAACGGACCTTCGACTTCGCGATACATTTCTATTGCGTCGAGGAACGCCTCGTTGGACTCATCGAACTGCGTGAGGCTTCGCTGAACGAAAGCGAGATTGGAAAGCGCCGTCGCGAGCTCGATGCTCGGCGAGCCGAACTCCGCCTCGGTGAGCTCCGCCATGGTTTCGGCGTACGGCAGCGCCTCTTCGAACCGCCGTTCCTCGATAAGATCGAGAAAGAGGATCTGGGTCTCGAGCCGAGCTAGATGAGTCTCCGAGGGGATCTCCGCTTGCGCGTCTTCGACGGCCGTTGCCTCATCGGCGGGAGCGGCCTCCTCCGGCAGTGCTGCGGGCGTTTCGGGCTCTTGAGCGGCGGCGGTGGTAAGCCACAGGAAACTGAGGCCGAGCACCAGCGCGAGACGGCCGCAGGGCGGCCGCTCTATCGGAATCAACTGTGGCCGAAATCGAGCCATCGCAAGTCATTCTATCCAAATTGAGACAACAGCGCTGAGGCAAACCCCAGCGCTCGGGCATGTAGACTGCGTGGGAGCCGCCCTGGTTCCGCCCAAAGCCTTGTCGCAGCCGGGCGCGGGTCTATAATGGCGCGCGGATAAACGGATAGACAGGCACGATGAGCGTTGCAGCCACGGTAGGGGATGCCCTGGAATTCGAGGGAGTCGAGTTTCGCGTCGTGCGGAAGCTGCCGGCGGGCGCGACCGAGGGCTGTGCCAAAGCCAGGCTGCTCAAGGACGCTCACGGCTTCGTGCTGACCGTTACGGCCGTTGGCCGGGATCTCGACATCGGCCTGCTGCGGCGCGAGCTGCATCGGGAGCTCATTCCGGCCGGCGACGACGATCTCGACGAGCTCTTTTGTGATTGCGAGGCTGGATCCGTGCCGCCGATCGGGCCCTGGTATCGGGTTCCAACGATCGTTGACTCGAGCCTTAGAGACCAGACCGACATTTTCTTCGACGCGGGCATGTCTCGCTCGCTCGTGCAGGTCACGGAGCCGAGCTTCGAAAAGCTGTTGGAGGGAGCGGAGTACTTCGCCTTCTCCCGTTGAGCCTTATATTTGACATAACGAGCACAGGGCAGAACAACGTGTCGGGTCGGCAGCGGCGGAGCCTCTATATTTCAAAGCGATGCGTGCAGGTGTATTCTTGCGCCTGCAATCGCCCGAGCCCACCCTTACACCTCCAACCAGCCGTCGTTCGACCATCTTGAATCCCGTTCGAGTGTCTCGTTAATGAACCCGACTGAAACCTCTGGCTCCGAATACTTTCATCGTGTCGTGGACTGCCAATGGGCATGTCCGGCGCACACCGACGTCCCGCAGTACATACGTCTGATCGCGCAGGGACAGTTCTCTGAGGCCTACATGCTCAACCGCGCCTCGAACGTGTTTCCGGGGATACTCGGGCGCGTCTGTGACCGTCCGTGCGAGCCGGCATGTCGTCGCGGTCGAGTCGAAGAGAAGCCCGTTGCGATATGCCGCCTGAAACGCGTCGCCGCCGATAATCGTGATGACATCACCGATCAGCTGCCGGTTGCCCCGGAGCAGAAGAACGGTAAGCGCGTCGCTCTCGTCGGGGCAGGCTGCGCATCGCTCGCGGTCGCCAACGATCTGATGCCGCTCGGCTATGAAGTGGTCATCTACGAGGCGCTCACCGTGGCAGGTGGCCTCATGCGGTACAACATTCCGTCGTTCAGGTTGCCGCCCGAGGTGCTCGACGAGGAGATCGGCTATATCGTCGACATGGGCGTGGATCTGCGGCTGGGCACGCCCATCGACAGCATGCGTGAACTGCTCGATGAGGGCTACGATGCAATCTTCGTCGGCACCGGCGCGCCGAAGGGCAAGGATCTCGAGATTCCCGGCCGTCACGACAGCGAGAACATCCACATCGGTATTGCGTGGCTCGAGTCTGTCGCGTTCGACCACATCGAGAGCATCGGCGAGAAAGTCTTGATCATCGGTGTCGGCAACACGGCCATGGATTGCTGCCGAACGTCGCTTCGTCTCGGCGCAAAGAACGTCAAGGTCATGGCGCGCAAGCCCCGGGCGTTCTTCAAGGCCTCGGACTGGGAACTCGAGGATGCCGAGGAAGAGGCTGTCGAGATCGTCGTCAATCACTCGCCGAAAGCGTTCGTCATCGAAGACGGCAAGCTCGTGGGCATGCAGTTCGAGCTCATGGAGTACGACGTCGACGAGACCGGCAGGATAACCGACACGCGTGTCGTCGGTGAGACGATGATCCCTTGTGACGACGTCGTCCTCGCGATTGGTCAGGACAATGCCTTCCCATGGGTCGAGCGCGACCTCGGCATCGAGTTCGATAAATGGGAAGTCCCGGTCGTCGATCCGGTCACGTTCGAGTCGACGAAGCCAGGCGTATTTTTCGGCGGCGACTCGGCATTCGGGCCCAAAAACATCATCTGGGCCGTCGAGCACGGGCACCAGGCGGCCATATCGATGCATAAGTACTGCATGGGCGAGCCGTTGACCGAGCGGCTGCCGCGAGGCGTCAATCTGCAGAGCGCCAAGATGGGTATGCACGAGTGGAGTTACAGCAACAACTTCGATCCCGTGGCGCGGCGTCTCGTGCCCAATGTCGATCTCCTGGAGAGATTCAAGAAGCTCGACATCGAGGTCGAGCTCGGCTTTACCGCCGAGCAGGCTGTGGAGGAGGTCGAACGCTGTCTCAATTGTGATCTACAGACGGTTTTCTTCGCGAATCTCTGTATCGAATGCGACGCTTGCATCGATATCTGCCCGGTCGATTGTTTGACGATCACCGAGAGTGCCGAAGAGGACGAGCTCAAGCAAAACCTCAAGGCGCCTTTCTTGAATGAAGATCAGCAGCTATATGTTTCCGAGCCGCTCAAACAGACTGGCCGGCTCATGATCAAGGACGAGAACCTCTGTGTGCACTGCGGCTTGTGCGCGGAGCGCTGCCCGACGGCCGCATGGGACATGCAGAAGTCGACGGTCGAGATACCGTACGCCATCGATGAAATGAAGCAGGAAGACGCAAAATGTCGGCAAGCGCGAAAAGCCGGGTAAACGATTTCGTCATACGCGTGGCGAATGTCAACGGCACTGGGTCCGCCAGCGCGAACTCGCTATTGATGAAGACGATCTTTCGCATGGGCGTACCGGTTACCGGAAAGAATTTCTTCCCGAGCAACATCCAGGGACTGCCCACGTGGTACGAGATCCGCGTGACGAAGGACGCCTATCTGGCGCGGTCCGGTGATGTCGACGTCATGGTTGCGATGAACGCACAGACCTACGAGAAGGACCTCAACCGGGTGACCCCTGGCGGCGTTTTGATCTACGACTCGACGTGGCCGCGGGACCGCATGCTATCGCGGTCCGACATCACGATCGTCGGGATCCCACTGGCGCGCATCTGCAACGAGCACTTCAGCAACGCGCGTGCGCGCATCCTCATGAAGAACATGGCCTATGTCGGGGCGCTCGCGGCGCTGCTCGACCTCGATATGGAGGTCATTCGCACACTCGTCGAGGAGACTTTCGCCGCGAAAGCCAAGCTCGTTCCAGCGAACATGGAGGCGATCGAGCTCGGCGCGAGCTTCGCGCGCGAGCATTACGATTGCCCGTTTGCCACGCGTGTCGAGAAGCTCGACAAGACGGCGGGCCACATCATGATAGACGGTAACACGGCGGCGGGTCTGGGCTGCGTGTATGCCGGTGCGACCGTCGGCGCGTGGTATCCGATCACGCCGTCGACATCGGTCATGGATGGCTTCAAGACCTTCTGTGAGCGGCTCCGCGTCAACAAGGAAACGGGTGAGCGCGACTACTGCATTATTCAGGCCGAGGACGAGCTCGCCGCGATTGGCATCGTGCTCGGTGCCAGCTGGAACGGCGCGCGGGCCTTCACGCCCACGAGCGGGCCCGGTATTTCGCTCATGAGCGAGTTCTTGGGCTTCGGCTATTTCGCAGAGCTTCCCGCCGTAGTCTTCGACGTCCAGCGCGTCGGTCCGTCCACGGGCATGCCGACGCGGACCCAGCAGGCCGACATTCTGACCGCTGCATACGCATCGCACGGTGACACGCGGCACGTCTTGTTGTTCCCCAGCGAGCCCAACGAATGTTTTGAGCTGGCGGTTAAAGCATTCGATCTGGCTGATCGGCTGCAGACGCCTGTGATCGTGCTCCTCGATCTTGATATCGGCATGAACGACTGGATGTGCAAAGAATTCACCTGGGACGATACCTACCGCAGCGATCGGGGAAAGGTGCTCGATGCGAAGGCGCTGGAGTCGGTGGAGAATTTCTACCGCTATCTGGATAGCGACGGGGACGGTATTCCCTATCGAACCTACCCGGGCGTACATCCGAAGGGTGCGTACTTCGTCAGGGGATCTGGACACGACAAGTATGGCAAGTACACGGAGGAGTCGAGCGACTACAGGGAGGTTGTCGATCGCCTCAACCGCAAGTTCGCGACGGCTGGCGAGCTCGTGCCCAAGCCAATTATACAACGCAGCAAGCATCACACGGACATGGCAATTGTCGCGGTTGGTAGCACCGACTACGCAGTCCGCGAGGCCATCGACAGATTGGCCTCGAATGGGGTCCACTTGAATTACATGCGGATCAAGGCGTTCCCATTCAGCGCCGAGGTCAGCACGTTTCTGCACGAGCACGAACGAGTATTCGTCGCCGAGCAGAATCGCGATGCACAGTTGAAGAGTCTGCTCACGCTCGAGACCGACTACCCGAAAGAGCGCATGCAGTCGATCCTGCACTACGGTGGACTGCCGATGCACTGCCGCAGCGTCATCGAAGCGATTCAGCAGTCAGCCGCTCAAGGGGAGGCCGCATGACGTTTATAGGGAAACCGAAAATTCTGCACGGTGGACTCGAGCGCAATGCTTTGGGGCTGACCGTACGCGATTACGAGGGTGGGATGTCGACGCTGTGCGCCGGCTGTGGCCATGATTCGGTGACAGCGGCGATCGTCCAAGCGTTCTTCGAGCTCGACATTCCGCCGCACCGCGTCGCGAAGATGAGTGGTATCGGCTGCTCATCGAAAACGCCGGCCTATTTCTTGAGCGCTTCGCACGGGTTCAACTCCGTTCACGGGCGCATGCCCTCGGTCGCCACGGGCGCCGCGGCCGCAAATCGCGATATGTATCTCCTCGGTGTTTCAGGGGATGGCGACTCGCTGTCGATCGGTATCGGCCAGTTTGCCCATGCCGTGCGCCGCAATCTCGACATGTGTTAC
>JAOTTJ010000157.1 GCA_029864465.1 Gammaproteobacteria bacterium
GGCGGCAATCTCGATCAACAGCCAGCCGACGACGGCGTAGGCCACCGCGACCTTGACGACGTTGCGTCTCTTCAACTCCCCCCAGATCGAGGCCACGGTCTCCCCCTAAGCTCGAGCCGGTCTCGAACCTGATTCTACGCATAATTTTCGGGGTCAGAGTCAAAACCGTGGCAGCGGTAGGCTCGATCAGCCGCAACTAGCTCGATTGGTTTTTGCTTTGATCCCATTGGCTGAATACTGTGAGACGCGTCCGGGAATTCCCGGGCACCTGGCCCTAGTCTCCGAAAGAGGAGGGCTCCATGTTCCGAATAGCGACACGACTCACCTTTGTTCTCACGATCTGTCTCGCCGGGTGCGGCGGTGGCGGTGGGCCGGCACCGGCCAGTCCCGGCGGCGGCACGGGAGGCACGGGAGGCACGGGCGGCACGGGCGGCACGGGTGGCGGTGGCGGCGGCGCCGGAGGCTTCGCCGTCGCGTACACGCATACGGGCACGCTTGCGAACTGGGAATTCGCCGTGGACTGGTTCGTCGAGGACGCCGGCGCCGTGACCGGCCCGTTCGACAGCGGCGGCACGGGTGTGGTCGGTCTCGGCCAACCCGCCGGCAGCACCGTGCATCTGACGCGCCGGGAAGCGTTCTTCTATTTCACCTTCATGGACGTCCCGGTGGACGCCGTCAGCTTCTACACGGGCGACCGCGACCTCGCGAGCGCGAATCGCAACGTGACGGTCAACCTGACGAACACGACAATCGGCGACGAGCTCATGTTGTTCTACCCCTTCCCGAACTGGTGGGACATCGACCAGGATCCGTACTCGCTGACCCAGACCGTCGGCAGCGCCGACCTCTACGCCGATGACGGCACCGCGACCGTGTTCGTGAGCTATCGCGGTTCCGGGGCCGAGGAGCCCGCATCCCGATACGATTTCCGGCTCGATCTGGCGGACGCGGCGCTCTCGAGCGTCGATTTCGACGTCAACACGCTGCGCCAGCGGGCTGTGACGCGTCAGTGGCAGTCGAGCGGGATGCTGACCGGCAGTAGCCTACCGTTCCTGTGGGCGCGGCGTAACGGCGTGTTTTTGATCACCGGCGAGAGCACGAGCGGTGGCGGCACGAGCGGCCTGATCGGCATGCCCGACCAGTTTCCGGCGGACAGCTGGTATCTCGTGTCCGGGCCGACGTTGATCCCGGAGATCGTGCAGGCCGTCGATCCGGCCGCGACGGACGTGATCACGATGGATCCGCTCGCGGGCTTCATCGACGACAATACGATCATCTATGACGCCAATGCGGGATCGTTCTCCGTCATGGCGCCCGGCGTCACGCCGATCGATTTCGGCCACCTGCGGCTCACGACGACTTCGGAGGCATGGGAGATCTACTTTCCTGCCTCGGCGCTACAGATCGCCGGCGACGTCGTGACGCTCACGCTGCCGCAGCACCCGGCTCACGCCCAGCTGCCGGCCTTCAACTTCGCCAATATCACGCTCTATCGCCTCGACGACGGCGCCGTGCCGGAGACCATGTACCGCTATCTGTGGAATCGGCGCGCGAACCCGCTGCCGTCCTTCGCAATGCTGTCGGATTTCGCCTTCCTATGAAGTGGAGCGGCTGACCCCATTAGTCCCAGTTCCGGGTTGAATTTCGGTCTCTTGCCTCAATAGTCATTGAATATTGGTTCACAGAAGAGGCGAAAACTGTGAAACACAGAATATCGACGACAATCCTGTCTGCCGCAGCTGGGCTCGTGCTGTTCTGGTACGCGGGCGGCAGCGGGGCAGAGCTTCCGCTCGCAACCGAGGCGGACGCGAATGTCACCGACGAGGGTCTCCATCGCATACACCCGTCGATCATGGAGGCTGCATGGGTCAGGCCGGATTTCGATCTCTCGTCCTACACGAGGATTCTGCTCATGCCCACGGCCGTCCAGTTTCGCGACGTGCCCGATGGGCCGAACGACGCGCGCAGTAGAGCCAACACGGAGGAGTTCCCTCTCGCGGACGACAGGAAGGAATGGCTTCGTGGATTGTGGCGCCAAGCCGTCGAAGCAAGGTTTGCGCGAGAAGAATCTCTTGAGCATTATGATGGGGTAGGGTCTAACGTGCTTGTCGTTCAAGGCTTCCTTGTCGACGTCGTCTCTCGCATTCCTCCGGCTATTCCTCGCAGTAACTACACGCTCGTCAGCAATCCCTGGTCAGCTACTGTCGTTCTCGAATTGCGAGACGCTACGACCGCCGAGCTGTTGGCACGCACTATCGATCGGCGAAACGCGCAAGGGCTTTTGGAAGTGGGTGTGGTCTGGTACCGAACTGAGGATTTGGTGCAGCGCTGGGCGGGCGTGCTGTCCGATCGCCTGGATCAGCTATCTGATCTTGGAGGGTGGGACCGTACGACACCGAGTTGGTGGGCGTCGGGTGAGTGATCAGATACGATGATACGATCGCCCGCAGGACACAAGACCACTGCTACAGCAACCGAAAAGTCCGTTGATTCTTTTTCGGGAGTTCTTGAAACGCCCGCGTCAGGTTGCGTCGATCATCCCTAGCTCCAGGCTCCTTCAACGTTGCGTTGTAGACTTCGCTGACGTTCGCTCGGCCAAGAGAATAGTGGAATTAGGTCCCGGTACTGGAGGAACGACTCGCGCAATACTGCGCGCGATGGCGCGGGATGCTCAGCTGCTGAGCATAGAAATCAATCCGTACTTGTGTGGAATGGTGCGGCGCATCCGAGATGAACGACTCATCCTGCATCTCGGTGACGCGAGCGATCTGAGAGAGATCGTTGCCGGCTACGGTTTCGACAAGCCGGAGGCCGTGATCTCGGGGATTCCGTTCTCGACGATGGATCAGGCCCCTGGGGCCGAGCTCCTGAGAGTCATCGAATCCCTGCTCGCCCCGGAAGGACGTTTCGTGGCCTACCAAGTCAGCAGGAAGATCGTGTTGTTGAGTTATCCCTGCTTAAAACTGGCATCGCCAGCGAAGCGCCTTGTGCTATTTAACTTGCCTCCCATATGGGTATTGCAGTGGGAGAAGATCGCCAGTCCCGAAGAGCCATCGGTACATTGATGACAAATTAATGGGGTCAGAGTAAAAACCGGTCAGGTTTTTACTCTGACCCCATCAGCAGTGGCCGCAAACCACGCACGTCCGTCACGCGCTCTATCGCGTAGACCGTCTCGATCAGGCGATCCGATTTATCATCGCCCAGGACGGCACCATGAGGTCTCGAATGCCCGCCGGCCGCGTATGAGCTCGATCGCATCGAGCGGCACCTGAATCGGCGAGCCGACGGTCCACTTCTTGATATCCGTACGCGCGACCTCGAAGCGCTCGCCGAGCCCGTCGACGAGCTGCTCGCGGTCTGCATCGGGTGCGTAAGCGGCAAAGAAGTTGTCGGGGCCAGTGAAGATGTCCTCGAGGCCGGTCCAGCCCGCGCGCACGACCAGCGCCGAAGTGACGCCGTTACGGGCGGGCATGCCGCCGAAGACGAACGCCTTCTCGATGTGGTCGGGGTCGCGCCGCCAGGCTCTGATCCCATTAGCTGGTTTGTAGGTCTAACTGCGACTTGGACTCATTCCAATGTTTTAGCGGAAACATTTCCCCGACTCGGACGCTATGAATCGGGCGCTGCGAGAGAAACTCGCACGCGCGTGCTTGCGTCCGGCGAGCGTTGGCCGGTTGAGCTAGCGTGATCGGACGTTGAGCGCTTGGAGCGATCTACTTTCATCGCGTCCGATCTCAGCTAACGGCACACAAGTTTAGTAGGGGCGCAGGACGAAAATGCGACGCGCCTCCCATCGATTCTTGTGTGCCCGCACCTAATCTGACCCCGACGGTGCGCGGACCAATAGATGCACGGCATTCGACGTGCCGCCCTCGGGTGGCGGGTTGTGGACATGAATCTCGATCGCCCGATCGCCGCCGATGCCGATGTCCTGCTGCGGGCCGGGCGCGCGCAGCCGGCGCGCTGGTTCCCGCCCGATTGAACCTTCTGTCGCTCGGGCTCAACTCAACTATTAGTCGGGTCAGTATCCGACTCTGCGGCGCGCTTGCGCCGTGTGTGACCGAGAGGCAACAAGTAACAAGGACGCAATACAATGATCAAGATCTCAACCGCTCTTGCCGTATTCCTGGGACTCATCTTCTCCGTGTCGGTCAGCGCCGATGACGATGATTCGACCGACGGCCGACCGCTGGTCCGTTTCGATGGCGGAATCGGCAGCCAGCCGCTGCGTAGCGGGCCCGCGCCGAACGCGGTCAACGGTGTCAACGCGGGTGGTGTCCCCTGGGAAATAGAGGACCTGCGCGCAGAGGTGAAAACCGATGGCCGCATTTCGGTCGACGGTCGCGGCTTGCTGCTCGGGGGCGGCAGCCGCATCGGCACGCCAGGGACGCCGCGCAATGTCAGCGCGACGTTGTTCTGCGGGGGAGTGGGTCACGACACCAACCCCGTACCGGTTGACGATGAGGGTGATTTCAGGATCAACGGGCAGCTCTATCCGGCCCCGCCGACTCCCTGCGACGGCCCCGTGCTGCTGATCCGCAGCAACAACGGCGGCGTCCCGGGAAGCTGGTTCGCGGCCGGTATCTTGAAGCCGTAGCCGACGAGCGGCCAAGTCGCCGTTTCGCCAACCCGCGCGTCCGAGGTCGACTGAGTCGGTCTCGGGCCGCGCGGATTAATGGGGTCAGGGTAAAAGGCCGTGGCAACAGCAGGCTCGATCGGCCGGGCCTCGTTGGACTGGTTTTTACTCTGACCCCATTAGTCCAGCTCCCCAAACCCGGCCCGGGGCGGTAGACTCTGGAGCAGGGGGGTAGCGGATGCGCACCTGGCTCCGAAGAAAAACCATTCCGGGCGGGCTCGGCGCGCTCATTGCCGCGCTACTGCTGACGAGTGGGCCCGCGGCCGCGCAATCCACGGACTACCGCGCACCGCGGCTGCCCGGGACCGACCAGCCCGACCTGAACGGCATCTGGCAGGCCGTGAACAGCGCCAACTGGGACATCCGGCCGCACGCGGCCTCGCCCGGAGCCTTCCCGAACCTTCTCGGCGCGATCGGCGCCGTGCCGCCGGGTCAGGGCGTGATCGTCGGCAATGAGCTTCCGTATCAGCCATGGGCGGCAGAAAAACAGCGGGAGAACTTCGAGAACCGGCTCACGCGTCCCGTGACCCGGGCACTCAACGAGACGACCGGCGATCCGGAGGCCAAATGTTTCCTGCCGGGCGTGCCTCGGGTCACTTACCTGCCGTATCCGTTCCAGATCGTCCACACCGCCTCACAGGTCTTTATCGCTTACGAGTTCGCGAGCGCGGCTCGCATCATCCACATGGACAGCGAGCCAGCGAGCCCGGCCGAGTCGTGGATGGGGTGGTCGATCGGGCGTTGGGAAGGCGACACGCTGGTCGTCGAGGTCACCGATCAGGTGGACAGAACGTGGTTCGATCGCGCCGGGAATTTTCACAGCAATGCGATGCGCGTGACCGAACGCTACACGCCGGTCTCGCCCTATCATCTGCAATACGAGGCCCGCATCGAGGACCCGACCGTATTCACGCGACCCTTTACGATCAGCATGCCGCTCTACCGGCGCATGGAGCCGGACGCGCAGCTCATGGAATTCAAATGCATCGAGTTCGCCGAGCCGTTTCTCTATGAGCACCTGCTCGACGCATCGGGCAATTGACTCCGGCAACGGCGGATGGGAGTACCGAGATGAACGCTAAACGACGAGCATCGATAACGGCACTTGCGAGCGCAGTCATCGCCGCCTGCATCGTGCAGATGCCGGCCGCCGCGCAGGCGCCGGAGGGCGAATCGCGTGCCGGGCGCACGGGCTGGGGCGACCCCGATCTGCAGGGCGTCTATACGTTCTCCACCCAGACGCCACTCGAGCGGCCCGAGGCGCTCGGGGACAAGGCGACGTATACGCCCGAGGAGCTCGCCGCGCTCGAGAGAGCCGCCGCCGAGCAGCGCGCGAGCGACGAGATCTCCGCCGCGCCCGGGGAGCTCGGGGCTGCCTACAACACGTACTGGACAACCGGCGAGAAGGGACGACTGCTGGCGCGCACGTCGCTGATCGTCGACCCGCCGAACGGCCGCCTCCCGCCGCTGACCGAGCGGGCACAACGGCATCTGGAGGACCGCGCCGCAGCGCTCGCGGCGCGCCAGGTCGGTGAGCCGCCCTTCGTCTACGATCTTTTCGACACTTGGCTGGACCATCCGACGTACACGCGATGTGTCTCGCGGCCGATGCCGCGGATCGGACAACAGTACAACCACGGCTTGCAGATCCTGCAGTCGCCGGGCTACGTCGTGATCTATTACGAGAGCATGCACGATACGCGAATCATTCCGCTGGACGGGCGTGCGCATCTGGACCCGAGCGTTCACCAATGGAACGGCGACTCGCGCGGCCACTGGGAAGGGGACACGCTCGTCGTCGACTGGCGCAACTTCACGGACAAGCAGGAATACCGGGCGCTCGGGCTGCCCCAGGGCGAGAGCCGCTTCATCGAACGCCTCACGAAGGTCGATGCGGATACGGTCCGTTACGAGGTGACGGTCGAAGACCCGGCGAACTGGACGCAGCCGTGGACCTTCGTCTCGCTCTGGCGCGGTGACGATCCGAACTACCAGCACCCGGTGGATCTTTACGAGTTCGGCTGCCACGAGGGCAACTACCGGATGATGGAGAACACACTGAATGGCTCCAGAGCGCTGCGGGAGCAGTACGCCGAATCCGAGTAGGGGAGAGATCGATGCAGAAAAAATTCACCGCCATCGTTGTCAGCGCGGCCGGCCTGTTGCTCGTCACGGCCGCAGCACAATCCCATCACGCGTTTTCGTCGGAGTTCGATGCCGCCCGGCCCATCGAGCTGCGCGGCGTCGTCACGAAGATGGAGTGGATCAACCCGCATAGCTGGATCACGATCGACGTCACGGCCGAGGACGGCAGCGTGCAGACCTGGGAGATCGAGGCCGGCGCCCCGAACGCGATGTTCCGGCGCGGTTTCACGAGGGACTCGCTGCCGGTGGGCACCGAAATCGTAATCCGGGGATATCAGGCGCGCGACGGCGGGCCGCGGGCCAATGGCCGGGACCTGACCTTGCCCGACGGGCAGCGGTTGTTCCTCGGCGGCTCGGCGCCCGATCGGCCGGAATAAGCGTACCTAATGGGGTCAGAGTAAAAACCGGTAG
>JAOTTJ010000158.1 GCA_029864465.1 Gammaproteobacteria bacterium
GCCGTCCGGGTCCTCACGCCCGACCGCGTGTCCGACCATCACTGCCGCTGCCGAGCCTATGCCCATCGGCACCATGAACGACAGAGATGCCAGATTGAGCGCGACCTGATGCGCGGCCACCTGCGAGACACCGAGCCAGCCCATGAGCAGTCCCACCAGCCCGAACGCGCCCCACTCGAGCAGCATCTGCCCGCCGATCGGCACGCCGAGCTTGAACATTCGGCCAATCGCCTGCAGGCGAAAGACGCGCGGTGCAAGCGCCCGCAAATACACATTCAGGTAACGCCAGCCCGTTGCGAGCAGCAACACGGCCATGAGCCAGCGGCTCACGCACGTGGCCCAGGCCGAGCCGAGCACGCCGAGAGCAGGAAAACCGAAGTGCCCGAAAATCCACGCGTAATTGAGTACCGCGTTCAAGATGTTGATAACGATTATCGTCAACACGACAGGCTGCATACGGTGATGTGCTTGCAGCGTCTGACGCAGGACGATAAACGCATAGAACGGGAGAATCGCCGGAATGATGCGGTAGACGTAACCGGTAACGAACGGGATGACCTCGGGCGGCTGACGTACGAGCGTCAGCAAGGGCTCGACGAGCAGCAACAGCAGAGACGTCGGCACAGTGAGGATTACCGCAAGCAGAAGGCCGCGCTGCAACCCTCGTGCGACTGCAAGCTTGTCGTTCGCGCCGAGCGCCTGGGAGATGATCGGATCGAGCGCGAACAGCACGCCGAGCCCGAAGACCGATATCCCGAACATGTAAAGGTTCGCCAATGCAACGGCTGCAAGCGCCGTAGCCGAGACGTGCCCGACCATGATCGTATCGACGAGGCCGAGCGTCACGATGCCGACCTGTGTCAACACGATGGGGCTCGCCAGTCGCGCAAGCGCGATCAGGTCGGCGTGCGTGGGCGCGTATTTGAGGGTCAAAGCTGACATTCGATCTGCAATACGGCGTTTTCCGGGCGCACGACCCGGAGACGCAGAATGCCGGATCGGGCGGGAGGCAGGCTATCCGTGAGTGATGGGCTTATCGGTAAAAAGAAAGTCGCGAAGCTCTTTGTCGAACGCCGGGTCGCGGCGCCTGATCCACTCCAGGACCATCGCTGCGTGCTCTTTCTCTTCGTCGCGATTGTGCGCGAGTATCGCCTTGAGCTCGTCGTCTTTACAGGCGTCGACGCGCTGGTTGTACCAGTCGACGGCCTCGAGCTCCTCCATGAGCGAGACGATGGCACGATGCATGTCGCGGGTCGCATCGCTGAGCTCGTCGATCGGCTCGTGATAACCTTCGTTCGCCATTAGTATTTCTCCGAAGTCTTGTATCGCAACGCACTACCCGAGGGCTCTCGCGCGAGGCGCTAAACGATATCCCCCCACCCGATGGATGGCAAGACCGCTAGATAATTGCTGAAATAGAGACCGTCGCCTACGCGATGCACGGAGATTGCTCATGACAACGACCTTTCGACTCGGACCGGTTCTGCTGACGCTGTCAATTGTTCTTTCCCGTGGAGCACACGGCCAGGATCGCATGCCGCCGATCCTGGCAGAGGCGATGTCGCCCGACCAAATCGAGGCGGTCGACGAGCTGCGCCGCGTTCGCGGGATCGAGTTGCGCGGTCCATGGCACCCGCTGCTGCGAAGCCCAGAGGTCCTACGTCGTGGCCGAGCGCTGGGAGACTACCTGCGTTTCGACAGCGCGTTGCCGCCCGAGCTCAGCGAATTCCTGATTCTCCTTACGGCTCGTGAATGGACGCAACAATACGAATGGCACGCCCATCGGGACATTGCGCTCGAGGCCGGTATTGCGCCGGCGACCGTGGGCGCCATCGCCGAGGGCCGGCGCCCGGAGACGATGACCTCCGGTCAAACCGCTTTGTATGAGCTATTCAACGAGTTACACCAAGACCGCAGCGTCAGCGAAGCAACCTACGCCGCTGCGCTTGCCGCCGTCGGCGAAAAAGGCATCGTCGATGCCGTCAGCATCATCGGCTACTACACGTTGCTGGCCATGCTCATGAATACAGCGCTCACACCCCTACCCGACGGCGCCGAGCCGGGGCTCGCGCCCTTACCGTAGACGCCACAGTGCCCTCCAGCGGGCGCCGTGTAGTAAAATCCGCCGCCAGGGCACAAGGACAGCCAGCAGCGCTGCCGGCCACAAATGAACGACGTACGCCTGGGGGAAACCATGCAGCTCGCGAGAATTTTGTGCTTAACGATCCTATTGATCTCGACGGCCTCCGCCGAGGTCGTACGCGTCGAAATCGAGCGTCATACCGACGTGCTCGACGGCCGTTCCTACGGCCTCGCAGGCCCGTACGAGCAATTCATCGGCACGATCTATTTCGAGAACGACCCGAGTAACCCAGCGAATCAGGTCGTGACCGATATCGAGTACGCGCCGACGAATGCCGCCGGCCGTGTCGAGCACTCGGCAAACTTCACGCTCATCAAGCCGATCGACATGAACCGCGCGAACGGCACGGTGCTGTTTGGCACGTCGAACCGCGGCAGCCGCAGGCTTCTGACCTTCTTCAACCATGCCCACGCCGAAGGCGAGGAATGGGACGCTCAAATACCGGAGCTCGAGGAGCACTACGGCGACGGCTTTTTGATGGAGAAAGGCTTCACGCTGCTCTGGGTCGGCTGGCAATGGGACGTCCCGGCAAGACGCGTGCACGGCTCGCGTAGCTTCGTGCCGCAGACGGTAGACAACGGCAACCCGATCGAGGGACTCGTGCGCAGCGATTTCCACGTGCGCACGCGCGTGCTCGACCGCACGCTTGCCGACCGCAATCACGTCGCCTACCCCGTCTCGGATCCGGATGCACCCGAAAACGTCCTCACGGTTCGCGATACGCGGGAAGGACAGCGCCGCGTGATCCCGCGCGATCAATGGCAATTCGCACGCGTAGAGAACGAGAGAGTCGTCGCCGACCCCAGCCGCATCTATCTCGAGGGCGGTTTCGAGCCGTTCAAGATCTACGAAGTCGTCTATAAGGCCGCCAACCCGCAAGTAATCGGCTTAGGTCTGGCCGGTATCCGCGACGCGGTGTCGCTGCTCAAGTACGGCTCCTCCGAAGAGCTCAACATTCCCGCCGGCACGATCGACCGCGCGATCGGTTTCGGTCTTTCCCAGCCAGGTCGCACGATGCGTGTATTCGTTCGCGATGGCTTCAACGCCGACACGCAGCAGCGCAAAGTCTTCGACGGCATCATGGCGCATATTGCCGGCCCGTCGCGCGGTAGCTTCAACATCCGCTTCGGCCAGGCTTCTCGGGATGCGCATCCGTTCATCAACTTCTACTACCCGACCGACATCTTTCCATTCACGAGCCTCGCGCAGACAGACCCGGTCACGGGCAGGACCGAGGGCATGTTCAGCGACGTGCCCGATGAGTTCATGCCGAAGATTTACAACAGCTACTCGTCTTACGAGTATTGGGGCCGGGCCGCCTCGCTCATGCACACGACCGTCGACGGACGCCGTGACGCGCCCCTGATGGAAAACGAGCGCGTTTATCATTTCGCCGGCGCACAACATTTGCCGACCGAGTTCCCGCCGCCAGTCGAGAACGGCCAGCAGCCGAATAACCCGAACGATTTTTCGTGGATGATGCGCGCTTTGCTGCTCGCGATGAACGATTGGATCACCGACGGCACGCCGGCCCCGCCGAGCCGATTCCCGAGCGTCGAGACCGGTGATCTCGTAGCGCGCGATGACGTGAACTGGCCCGACATTCCGGGCATCGGCTTCCCCGAGGTCCCGCATCTGGCCTATCGCGTCGACTATGGGCCGCGGTTCGAGTCGGAAGGCATCATCACGAAGGAGCCTCCCGATGTCGGTGAGCCGTACCCGATTCTCGTGCCGCAGGTCAATTCGGATGGTAACGAGGTCGGCGCGCTGCGCATGCCCTGGCTGATCGCGCCACTCGCGACTTACACGGGTTGGAATCTCTATAACGAGAGCTACGGACCGACCGACGTGATCGCGCACATGTCGGGCTCGTTCATTCCGTTCCCGCGCACGCGCGCGGAACGCGAGCGCGCAGACGATCCGCGTCTATCGATCGAAGAGCGCTACGACAGCCGCGATCATTACATCGGCCTCGTCGCCGGAGCCGCGCTCGAGCACATCGAGCAGGGCTATCTGCTCGACGAGGATCTACCCGAGATGCTCGAGCAAGCCGGCGAGCACTGGGATTACCTTATGCAGGAGAGATAGAGATGAACACTCGTTTGTCCACGTTACTCATCGTCACGCTGGCACTCGTCGGCAGCGCTGCCTGGGGCCAGAGCTGGGGCCCGCGCAGCCTCGAGGAGCTCAAAGAGGAGACACTGGATCGCGCGCGCAACGGCGAAGGGCCGATCGGCAGAGTCAAGATGGCAGACGCCGAGCGCGCCATGGCCAACCTGCACACACTCGAGCGCGACGACTGGGCCGGCGTCTGGTCCGATATTGGCGAGGAATACCTCGCGCGGGCCAAGGCTGCGCGCTCCGATGACGCAGCCCGCGACAATTACTATTGGGCGTGGCGCTACTTCGATATCGGACGCTGGCCAACCGAGAAGCACTCCGAAGGCAAGCGCCGCGCGTACGATCATGGACGCGAGGCCTTCATCGCCTACGGGCAACTGCTCGATCCTCCCGTCGAGGTCGTGACGATCCCGTTCGAGGACAGCGAGATCGTCGCCTATCTGCGTGTGCCCGATTTGGAAAGCCCCGCCCCGCTCGTCTTTGGCATGAACGGCCTCGACTCGCGCAAGGAAGGCGTCATGGCCGGGTCGCAGAATTACATCGACAACGGCATTGCCGCGTTCGCGATCGACATGCCGGGCACGGGCCAGGCGCCGCTGCTCATCGATGTCGGCTCGGAACGCTACCTCTCGGTGGCCCTCGATTACCTGGAGACCCGGCCTGAGATCGACGCATCACGTATCGTCGTGCAGAGCCGCAGCTGGAGCGGCTATTGGGCCGCCGTGCTCGCCTATACGGAGCGTGACCGCCTGCTCGGCGCGGCCGTCCACGGTGTGGGCGTGCATCACTACTTCCAGCCCGAATGGCAGAAAGTTGCCGTCAACAGCCTCGAGTACCTATTCGACCTGTTTCCGGCGCGCTCCGTCGTCTACGGCGTCGATACGATGGAGGACTTTCTGGCCTATGGTCCGCGGTTGTCGCTCGTCGAGCGCGGCCTGATCGATCAACCGTCCGCACCGATGCTGCTCGTCAACGGTGAGCAAGACACGCAGCAGCCGATCGCCGATCTCTATCTCATGATGAAGCACGGCGACCCGAAGACGGCCTGGGTAAACCCGGTTGGCGGTCACATGGGCCGTTCGGAGGAATGGCCCGGGGGACGCATTCAGCGCGACGTCGTCCAGCCCTGGATCATGCGTCAGCTCGGCGTCGAGCCGAAGAGCCGCAGCGGCATGGTCGAAGCCCGCGAGTGACGATCTGAGCCTGTGCTGAGTCGTCGTGCGGCTCTGTTCCGCACGACGACTCGCGCCACGTTCAAACGCTCGCGACGAGCGCGTCCGGTTGACCGATCTGCAACAGCAGCCCGAGCTCGTCGCCGAAGTACCAGCCTTCTTTCCACATGCCGTTCTCGAAACGCATAATGCCGAGCTCGGGCACTTCGACGCGCGCATTGGACGGCGGAAGACCGTAGAGGCTGCGCCTATTCGTACCGGAAAGACGGAACTGCATCCAAACCTTGTCGCCTTCGGCGAGCAGCAGGTCGACCTTGTCACGACGGTCCGGTAAGGACTGCGTCACCGCGAGATCTCCAGCGCCGTTCGCAATTCCGAATTCGCGCAGGTGGTGAAATCCGCGGCGGCCCTGTACGTAGTCGGACGCGCGTAAGTTCTCCGGCGGCGAAGAGGACTTCGAGCGCGCGACCGTGAGCTTATTGCGGTACGCCTGCGAGTCTTCCGGATTTCCGATGAGCGCGTTGAGCATCTCATCGCCGTCGAGCCCCTCCCCGGTCACGGGTGGCGGGATGCGCCTGCCGTCAGCGCGTCTCGGCAGCCGCGCCCCGATCTGCTTGAGCAGCGCCGCCTCGTCCGCCATGAACCACCCTTCGACGACCTGCCCGTCCACGAGCCTGTAGAGGCCGACCTCGTAGACGTCGATGGACTGGCCCGTTGGCGGGATGCCGAACAGCGTGCCCTCATGTGTGCCCGTCACGCGAAACAGCAGGCCGACGCGATCACCATCGGCGATGATGTCCTCGATGACGTCGACGCGGTCGGGAATCGCGGCGCGCAGATTAGTACCGTTACCGGGAAAACCCTGACCGCGCGCATTGGCGGCGAGATTGTCGAATCCGCCTCGCAAGCGGTTGTAATTGGGCGCCTGTAGCTCAGCGCTCACCGAATCAGCGTCGGGCGTTCCCTGGGAGCGCTTGAGCCGCAATACGGCAGCCTTATTTCGCTCGCGAATCTGCACATCGGTTTGCGCGCGCAGGGAACCTGCGCCCCCGAAACCGAGTGTGAGGCCTGCCCCGATCGTAGTCGTAAGAAATCGCCGCCGCGTTGTCATGATGATCTTCTCCGGCCGAAAAGCTGTTACCGCCCGACGCTATCGCCGCGCACGACCAGAGTCAATCGGATCGGCGACACCGAAAAACACTATAAGTAGAAACGCGCACCCTCCGTCCTCAAGTACGGATACTTCCCGAAAGGCCATCGAGGCACGCTGTCTCAAGGGAGAAACCACCCTTAGAAACTGTCTAACTTTTTAGCTCACAGAATCTTGGAGATCAGAATGCGCACACTCAACTTCGTATCCGGAGTTATTGCAGCGCTGGCACTGACCGGTTGCGCATCCACAGGCGGCAGCGATGCTGCGATCGGACGCGAAGCCACGTTCGCCAGCGATAACGATTGCTTTCTTGCTCGTTTGGTCTCGGACTGGCGGCCGCTCGACAACAGGAACCTGCTCGTATTCACGGGCCGGCGTAATCCCTATCACGTGCAGCTATCGATGCCGAGCACGCGCCTGAGGGCGCAGGACACAATCGCGTTCACAGACCGCGACGGGCGGATCTGCCCTTATGGCGGTGACGCGGTCGTGATCAACGGCTTCATGCCGGATCGTATTACGATCGCTTCGATTCGGCGCCTTAGCGAAGGCGAGCTCGAGGAGGTGTATCTGCAGTTCGGTATCAGACGGCCGGCGATC
>JAOTTJ010000159.1 GCA_029864465.1 Gammaproteobacteria bacterium
TACGTGAGCCCCCAACGGCCGAGTCGGCTGTGCCGGTAAACGGCCGGAGCCGGCGGTCGCATGGCTTCCGCCGGCGGGAGCGCTGCGGCGCGGCGCGCGGCGGCGAGGGCGCCGGCCAGTGTCGTGGCTAGACTGACCCCGCCGGCGACTGCGAAAGCCATCGGGCTCGGCCGGTAAATCAGCAGCGGAAAGCGAAACAACTCCGCATATAGACCTGTCTGGTAACGGCCGAAAATCCCGCCGAGCACCCAGCCAACCAGACTACCGATCAGAGCGATCACGATCACGAGCTTCGTGTAATGCCAGGCGACCTGCCAATGCGTATAGCCGAACGCTTTTAGCAGGCCGATCTCTCCGCGCTCGGTCGTTATCAAGCGGGCGAGCACCATGTAGCTCAGAAACGCGGCGACGCTCAGAAAGATAGCCGGCAGGATCGTCGACATGGTCTTGATTTGATCGATCTCGTTCATGATGAACCAGTGCGAAAGCTGGTCCGCGCGCGGGATTGCGCTGACGCCGCCGTAACGCTCCAGCAGTGCGTCTATCTGCTCGATGACCGGCTCGACGCTGACGCCGCGCAGCAGCGTGACCGAGACGTCATTGAAAGCGTTCTCGAGGTCGAATGCAGCCTCGAGAGCTTCTCGGCCCATCCAGATAACCCCAAAGCGCTCGTCGTCGGGCAGCAGCGAGCCGGGCCCGAGCGCATAGATGAACTCCGGTGACAGGGCCGTGCCTACGACGCGTAGCGTGCGCTTGTGGCCATTGATGACGGCGATGAGCTGCGATCCGGGTGCGACATCGTGCGCTTCCGCGAACGATTCGTTGACGATAATCTCCTCGTGACGACTCGGCGCAATCCAGCGCCCCGAGCGTAAAGCGAGCTGATTGAGCTCGGGTTGGCCCGCCTCGGGTATCGACGTGAGCCGCCCGATGACGGGCTCGGCAAATCCCTCCATGTCGAGCGTCGCATAGCGGGAGATGCGCGTTTCCACGAACTGCACACCGGGTATTGCTGCAATACGTTCGCCGATACGCTCCGGCGCGCGCGTCGCACCCGCGAAGATCTCGGCAAAGCGATACCGCTCGTAGTACGCGTCGGTCGTATCGCGCAGCGCTTCGAGGGTCGACAGGGACATCACGAGTACGGCAACGCCCGATCCGATCACCATGGCGACGGCGATGACCTGCCCCCGCAACCGCCAGATCTCGCGAATCAGCTTGTGATTTAGCGCGCGCATCGCTCTACCAGGCAAGCTCACTCGCGGGTCGCCGCTCCAGGTTGTGGTCGACCGAGGCGATGCGGCCGTCCGCGATGTGAACCACGCGGTCGGCCATGCCGGCTACGACTGTATTGTGCGTGATCACAGCCGTGCTCGTGCCGAGCTCTCGGTTTACGTGCTCGATTGCTTCGAGAACGAGAATGCCGGTCTTGCTGTCGAGTGCGCCCGTAGGCTCGTCGCAGAGCAGAATGTCGGGCTGCTTCGCGATGGCCCGAGCGATCGCGACGCGTTGCTGCTCGCCGCCGGACAGTTGAGCCGGGAAATGATCCATGCGTTCGCCGAGGCCGACGAGCTCGAGCGCATCCTCGGGTCGCAAGGGTTTCGTGGCGATCTCGGTAACGAGCGCGACATTCTCTCGGGCGGTCAGGCTCGGTATGAGGTTGTAGAACTGAAATACGAAGCCGACGTGCTCGCGGCGGAACCGCGTAAGCTCGCGCTGAGTTGCGTCGGTCAGGTCGTGATCGTCGAAGCGCACGCTGCCGGTCGTCGGCGTATCCAGCCCCCCAAGGATATTGAGTAACGTCGACTTGCCACTGCCGGAGGGCCCGAGCAGCACGACGAGCTCGCCCGGATCGAGCTCGAAATCTGCACCGCGCAGGGCGTGGATCTCCACGTCTCCGGTTTGGTAGACCTTCGTGAGACCGTTCGCGACGAGACGCCGCATCCCTTGTGCCGGCGGCTCCTCGGGCACGGCTTTCGAGGCATGCTGGGCCATGTCCAGAAACTAGGCTGCTTGCCCGTAACCGACAATGCGTATTCGTACCTAGCTGCTTTGGGAGTTGCTGGACATGAGTTGACGAAAAACGAGCCTGGTGCAGCGACCGTGGAAAGGCTGTCGGGCCAGTTAGAATATGCGGGCACCGGAGTCATGCCAGATTTGGAGAGCCATGGACATCAAGTTACTCGCCACCGTATTCACGGCCATATTCATTGCCGAGCTCGGTGACAAGACGCAGCTTGCCACGTTACTGTTCGCGGCCGACCGCGACGTTAGCAAGCTGACGGTTTTTGTTGGCGCCTCGCTCGCGCTCATCATTGCTTCGGCCGTCGGTGTCGTCGCTGGTGGCGTAATCGCACAGTATGTGAGCCCACGAACGCTGAGTTACGTCGCCGGTGCGGGTTTCATCGGCATCGGTATCTGGACGCTCGTAACGGCGTGAAGCCGTGAAGCCAGAATTACCCGGGTTTCGCTGATTAATTTTTCGCGGTTTTCTTGGGCCCAGGCTTAGTGACGGGTTGCTTGCGTTTACCGGAGCGCCGCTCGTTTAGACCGACGATAATCTCCTTCACGTCGCGCTTGACTGTGCGTAGGCTTCCGCGCCGGTAGCCGACGATCATATTGCTACCCTGGGCGATACGGTAACAAAACCAGTTGTCACCTTCGCTACAGGCCGGTGCCTTGGATTCGTCAATCGATACGAGCTCGAACTGTAGGTCCTTCTGCGTACTCAAGATACTCTAACCGTAGATCTAATTGTCTTGGGTCTATTTCTGGATCGATACGCTTATTGGAGCGAGACGATACGGATATCGAACGTCAGCGTCTTTCCGGCCAGCGGATTGTTGAAGTCGAGAATAACGATGTCTTCCTTGACCTCGTGCACGCGGATCGGACCCTGATAGCCTTCTGCGCCCAAGATCGTACCGACGACCCTGGCTTCCTCGGGGATTTGGGCGATCGGGATTTCCTGGAACGCTTCCGGGTTCACGTCGCCGTAGGCGTCCGCTGGCTCGAGCGTGACCTGCCTGGTGTCCTCCACGGCCAAACCGTTGAGGGCCGCTTCGAGTGCGGGCAGGATCTGACTTCCGCCCTGGGTATAGGAGAATGGGTCGCCGCCGACGTTGCTCTCGACGACGGTACCGTCGCTCAGGCTCAATGTGTATTCAAAGCCTACTGTTGATCCTTCTCCAATCACAGGGTCGTCCTCTTGGGCGTTTCCACTCAGGGAGAACAGCGTCAAGCTGAGCGCGGCGAGCCAATGCCGATGCAAGTAGAGACGGGTCATGTGCTTACACCTGTCGGGCCGAGTGGGTTAAGGGATTTGACGTGCCGTTACTGGCAACCGTGGCGCTCAGGTCGGTGGGTAGTGAGCTGGACCGCGAACGCGCCAGGTGGCGGATACCGTAACATATTGAGTAGAAAAGGTAAAATTGCTCGAAACGGCGCGGCCTGGGCGGCCTCGCAGGGCGCGAGCGACGCGCGTCAGGGCGTGCGCGAGGGTGGTACACGCCGCCGCGTGGCCTGCTCGAACGCGTAAGCGAGGCTGATCAGGCGGGGTTCGCTGCAGGCGGTCCCGGCGAACGTTACACCGAAAGGGCTGGGCGCGGCAGCGAAGCCGTCCGGAAATGGTGGATCCGCATCATTCGGCGCGAAACCGAATGGCACGATGATGCTCGGATAGCCGGGGCGCGCGGCGACGTTCGAGCCGCGGTTCATCGGGAACAGCAGGGCATCCAGATCGTGCTCCGTGATTGCTGCATCGATCCCGCGCGTGGCGGCGAGCTCGATGTCCTTCGCGCGATCCGTTTCGTAGCGTTCGCGGTCAGCCGCGAGATCGACGTCGGCAGAGATATCGATGCGTGCCTGCTCGTATTTGATCGTGCCGAGCGAAGCGTTGTCTCGATTCCAGTCTCGCAGCGCTGTCAACGAGTTTACAGGCGCGGCAGAGCCCAACGACTCGAGCCACGCGTTGAAGTCGCGTTGCATACCGTACTTGAACACGATCGAACAGTGCATGTCGTTCCCGCGAGTATCGCCTGAGCCCGCACAGATCGGCCAGTTGAGAAAATTGCGCGCCGGGTCGTTGTCGATGACGCTCGGCAAGTTCGCCGGGTCGACGATGATTGCGCCTTCGCGTCGGAGCACGCCGATTGCTTCATTCATCAGCTCAACGCGAGCAACGTCAATGCCGCCGCGTGGACCCACGTCGCCCGCAAGTACCTCGCTCTCGATGAAGCCCGCGCGGGGGATGCCGATGCGTGCGCCGTTGAGGCTGCCGGCATCGAGATACACCGTATAGTCGCCGCCGGACGGTCGCTCGCAGCGCCCGGTGGCGGTATCGTTCGGATCCGGTGTCGCGCTTTCGAGTGCGCCGAGCAGTATCGCGGCGTCGGTGACGGTTCTGGCCATCGGTCCCGCGGTATCCTGGTCGGCCGTGATCGGAATGATGCCGTAGCGACTTACGCGCCCGACCGTCGGCTTGATGCCGACGAGCATGTTCTGGTTCGACGGCCAGATGATCGATCCCGACGTCTCGGTGCCGACGTTTGCCGCCCAGAGGTTTGCGCTCGTGCCGATGCCCGAGCTCGAGCCGCCGGGCGAGAGCACAGGCGAGCCGTCGCCGATGCCGGATCGCGGATCGCGGCGCGGATCGTAGGGGTTGAAGCCGTAGCCACCGAGCGAGCTGTAGTTGTCCGCCATGTCGTACGGATCACCAGCGACCCAATTGGCGAGCTCCGTCAAGACGGTTTTCGCGATAAGGACGGCGCCGGCCGCGCGCAGGTTCTCGGTAAGCGTTGCCTCATAGGGCGGAACGAGACCCTCGAACGCGAGTGCGCCGCCCGTCGTCGGCATGTCGGTCGTGTGAATGATGTCCTTTAGCGCGATCGGGATCCCGTGCAGCGGGCCGCGGACGCGTCCGGTCGCACGCTCGGCATCGAGGCGCTCGGCCTCGGCGAGAGCGTTCGGGTTGACGGTGATCGTCGCGTTCAGCAGGTTCTCGTAGAGCGCAATCCGCGTCAGGTACTGTTGCACGAGCTCGCGCGAAGTCAGCCGACCCTCGCCCATCGCGCGCTGCATTTCGGGAATCGTCGCCTCGACGACATCGAACTGCGTCGTCGGCTCAACCGCAGGTCCTCTGGTGTCGGTCTCGATCTCACACCCGGCAGACAGAGCGAAGACTGCCACGAGCGCCCAGGTGAAATCTCGCTGCGGAATCATCTTGTTTACAGGTTCCGTGTGGGTCGCCGACGATCAGCGGATACCGTACCTCGATCTCCGGCGCTAGTTATTTTCGGGAAGCAGGATGCCGAGCTCTTGGCGTCGGGCGTGCCAGAGCTCGACCAGGGCCGCGAAGCGCGCGGGCTCGCGATTGCGCAGGTTCGTCGTCTCGCCGGGATCATCGGCGAGGTTAAACAGCTCATACGTCGTTTCGTCGAATGGCGGGTGCAAATTGACGAGCTTCCAATCCCCCTGTCGGATGAATGCGCGGCCTTCGTAATAAAGCACGGTCGCATAATCGTCATCGTGCGCGGCATGCGTATTACCGGCCAGGACATCCACCATGCTTTCTCCGAGCATCGGGCGAAGTCCCGGACCAGTCGGATAGCGAGCGCCGGCTAGCTCGAGAAACGTCGGCGCAAGATCCATGACGGTGAGGTACGAGTCGTTGATGACGCCGCTGCGGTCGGCTGATCGGCCCGCGACGATCATCGCTGCGGCGATCCCGCCCTGGCGCGTATAGCCCTTATGGCGACTGAAGGGTGCCGATCCTGCCTCGGCCCATGGCAACCCGTAGGACACGAACGAGCCGGGCTTGCCCATGTTTTCGTAGCTATTGTCGTAATGAGCGCGAAGATACTCGGAATACCCGCCGCTATTGTAGAAATCGTCGGCGGCCGCGCCGTTATCGGACATGAATACGATCAACGTGTTGTCGTAAAGATCCGCGCTTTTCAGGTAATCGACGAGACGAGCAATTTGATCGTCGAAGTGATGGAGCAGCGAGGCATAGAGTTCCATCTTGCGTGACTCGATGCGTTTCTGCTCGTCGCTGAGGTTGTTCCAGGGCACGACCGCGGGGTTACGCGGAGGCAGCTCGTGATCGGCAGCAATGACGCCGGCTCGCTTGGCGGCCGCGAAGCGCTGCTCACGCAGCACGTCGTAACCGGCATCGTAGCGGCCGGCGTAGAGGTCTAGATAGCGCTCGGGCACCTGCAGTGGCCAATGCGGTGAGGTATAGGCGGCGTAGGCGAAGAACGGTTGGCCGTCGCCACGGTTCGAATCGATGTACCCGATCAGACGGTCCGTGTAGAGCTCCGGTGCATAAGCACCGTCTGGGAATTCCGCATCCTCGCCATCTTCCCGGTAGAGCGAGCCGCCCTCGTGAAAGCCGGTCGAACTGAAGTGAGCCGCGGCCCCCTGGGTCAGATTGAAGTGCCGCTCGAAGCCGGCAGCCCTGGGGCTATGCTCTGCGGCGGTTCCCAGGTGCCATTTGCCGGCGCTGTAGGTGTGGTAGCCGGCATCACGCAGCAAGCGGGGCAGTGGTGCGATACGCTCGGACAGATGACCTTCGTAGCCCGGCAGGCTCCTGCGGGCGTCATGAAAGCCGTATTGCTCGCCCATCCCTGCGACGTGATTGTTGTTGCCTGACAGCAGCATCGCGCGGGTCACGGCGCAGACGGGTGCCGTATGGAATCGTGTGAATAGGATGCCTTCGCCGGCAAGCGCGTCGATATTCGGCGTGCTGATCTCACCGCCGTAGACGCCGAGGTCCGTATAGCCCATGTCGTCTGCGACGATGAGCAGGATATTCGGACGGTCCTGGGCCGCGGCGTGCAGCGGAAGAAGGGCCGTTAGGACAAGTAGCGCAGTCTTATGCATTTCGTGATCCCCTGGCCAGAGGCACTCGCGCGGGTTTGGAGGTGCGCCTGGTCGCTTCATTCTACCGGCTTCGCTGAGAAAACGGGCTCGGAATGCGATTCCGGGATATCAGGGTGGGAGCGCGAATTCTCGGGTAGAATCGGTCGAACAGCAGGGCGCGGGACGGCGCCTGCTATCCACTTCGCAGGGGGCTGTACATGAATCGCAGGAATTTTCTTCGCTCGTCGGTGGGCGCGCTCACCGCCGCTGGTATCGGTTTCGGCTCCCCGGCTTGGG
>JAOTTJ010000009.1 GCA_029864465.1 Gammaproteobacteria bacterium
GTGCACCCGGACGGCGTCCTGCTGTGGGATGCCGGGGCCGTCTCAGAGGGTGAGCGCGTGGCCGCCGGCGCGGGGGCCGAGCAGCGTCTCGTGCGTCAAGACGGCAACGAGCGTTTCGTCACGCTCGGCCCGTCATTGATCGCGCAGCTCGCCGCAAGCGGGTATACGCCGCAGGACGTCACGCATCTTGCGTTGTCGCATTACCACTGGGACCACACGGCGGATGCGGGCTCGTTTGCGCAGGCGACCTGGCTCGTGGCCGAGCGTGAGCGCGACGTCATGTTCGCAGCGGAGCCTCCCGGCGGCACGCGGCCGTCGACGTTCGATGCGCTGCGCAGCAGTGAGGTCGTGCTTCTCGGGACGGACGAGCACGACGTTTTCGGTGACGGTAAGGTCATTATCAAGCAGGCGCCAGGACACACAGAAGGTCACCTCGTGCTCCTCGTCGATCTCGAGAACACGGGGGCCGTACTCCTGTCCGGCGATCTGTATCACTACCCCGCAGAACGCACGCTTAATCGTCTGCCGGATTTCGAGGCCAGCCCGGAGGATACTGTTGCTTCTCGCGAGTCCGTCGAGCGACTGCTCGAGCGAACTGACGCTGCGCTGTGGATCCAGCACGACCTCGCGCATCATCGGACGTTGAGGCTGGCGCCGGCGTACTACGACTAGCTGCGCGGATCGGTCTCAGTTCGCGAACATCTCGTTTGAGTGACTACGTTCAGCGGAGAACGGGCTTTTGTAAAGCCGATAGTGGCTTTGCAGCTAAGAGCGCGCTTCGTTTGCGTCGCTTTCCGTCAAGCCGGTTGTCGGTTAGGTTCTATCGCTAGATATCTCAGCAATTAGGTTGAGATTCAGATAAGCTGGTACTTCATTTCTTCGACCGTTCGTCGAGTCTCCGGACAAGCTGTCCTGACCCTTAATGCGCGGTAGCGTCATTGGCAGGACCATAGGTAGGCGTCCTCGCCGTCCTAGGCGTTCCCCGTTAACCTCCTGACAGGATGAGCTGACCCGTTTCGGGTTGGCACGATGCCTCGACCGCGAACAGTTCTCAGGAGGCCCGCCGTGACATCTACAGATCGGATTGCTGCACCGGATTCCAACAGTGAGTCTTGGTAGAGCAACATCGGAATCGAGAAAAGGGAATGACCCATGAATAGAATGCGACGACCCAGCAATTTCTTCGTTAGCGCTTTGACGCTGTTGATGGTTCTAGCAACCATCCCTGGCTTGACGTCGGCCCAAACCGACGACATCCCCAACAATGCGACTGCCAGGACCTTCGGCAAAGGTTGGGAGTGTAATGGTAGCTTTCGGGAGCTCGATGGCGCCTGCACGGCTGTCGTGGTGCCTGCAAATGCCTACGCGACAGATCGATCCTACGGGCGCGGTTGGACGTGTGGCCGTGGACATCGAGAGGTCGACGGGGCGTGCGCCGGTATCGAAGTGCCGCAGTACGCTTTTCTGAACTCCTCCGGTAGCCGTTGGGAGTGCGGTCGCGGGTATCGGAAAGTTAACGATTCATGCGTCGACGTCAATGTCCCTGCCAACGGCTATCTCAGTCCTTCCGGCGATAGGTGGGTATGTGAGCGCGGTTATCGAGCCGTCAATCAGACCTGTGCGGCCATCAACGTACCGCAGAACGCATACCTCACGGATACTTCTTACGGGTCAGGCTGGGCGTGCAGTCGTGGGTATCGGGAGGCCGGTCAGAGCTGCGTAGTCATCAACGTGCCTCCGAACGGATTCTTGTCGGACTCCGAATACGGATCGGGTTGGAAATGCGCTCGCGGTTATAGAGCGGTCGGCGAGTCCTGCGATGCCCTGGCTGTCGAGGAGAACGCTCATCTTAATTCCTCGGGAAATGAGTGGGAGTGTGACCGGCCGTATCGTAAGCGAATGGACGCTTGCGTTTTGCCTTGAAGCGAATCATCGGAGAAACCATGGGCACAAAGCTTCACGTGGGTAACCTTCCTTCCTCAGCAACGGAGGACGACCTTCTAGCCAAGTTTGGGCAATTCGGGACCGTTGAATCCGCCGAGATCATCAAAGGCAAGCGCACCAGGGACAGCCGAAGTTCTGGTCTCGTTAGAATGGCCAGTGACCTTGAAGCCAGGGCCGCTATCAACAGGCTCAACTTCTCGCAATACGGCGATCTCACGATAACTGTCAGCGTCATAAAGGAAGAAGACGCAGCTTAACCGCGCAGACGCCTCGAGTATGGGCTCTGCTGATTTGTTGGCCGAGAGACAGGGATTATTCGCCGCCGTCGACTATCTCAGGCGGATCACCCTCGAGGCTGCTCGCTTGGGTTGCGCCAAGCTCAGCGTTCTTTCGCGTGCGCCTGCGCGCCGCTCGAGTCGAACCGAAGGGTTTTCGGCAAAAACTATCTCATCCACGAGGCAAAAAAATAGGCACCCGCTGGGTGCCCATTTTTCTTGCCTGACCGCGCGGATCGTCATGGAAAAACCATACTCTCTCGACCGTCGCTTCCGTTTACCTGAAATGAGAGCGCCTTCTTCATGTTTGAATTGGCAAAGATTCCGTAGCATAAACAATAATAGCCAGAGGTATCTCTTTGCCGTCTTTTGTTTGGATCCCTGTTGGCGTTATTCTCTCTATCCACGATTTTTGCGAGCTCTCGGAGGATTTGTGATACGGACGACGCCGCTGGCCGCCACGGTTTTCGTGCTGACTTCTCCGGCCTTCGGCCATCATGCCGACACGGGTCTGGACATGGGATCTGTTCTGGCGATTAATGGCACTGTCACCGAGTTTAATTGGCGAAATCCGCACACCTATCTTTCGATCGAGAGCACCGACGCCGGCAGTGAGCCGGTTGAGTGGACAGTTCAGTTGGGTGCGGCCGCGGCTCTTAGTCGCAGCGGAGTAACGCGCGACGCTTTGCAGCAAGGCGACCAGATCATGGTTGAGCTACACCCTATGGGGAGTTATCTCTTCGATAGAGGCCCGTCAGAGGCAATCGGTTTTCTACGAGTAAGGTAATAGATGGATTCTATCGGTCTAATTGGCTTCGGAGGGATCGGAAGAGCCGTACTGAACACACTAACGGATGAGTTGACCGCCGAGCCCGTGCTCTCGGGGATATTGGTACGTGCGATCACACAGCCGTCAGCAAAGCTGCCGTTCGTCACGGATATTACTGATCTTTTGGGGCGCCACCCACGCGTGGTTGTCGAATGCGCGGGTCATGAAGCCGTTCACATGTATGGAGAGAAGGTCCTCTGTGGCGGAGCTGATCTGCTGATCATCTCGACGGGAGCTCTGGCGGACTCCGGGTTGCTCGCGAGTCTGCGTACGGCGGCTCGCAGAGCTGGCAGCAGGGTGATAATACCTGCGGGAGCCGTGGGCGGCATGGATGCGTTATGCGCTGCCCGTCTGGCCGGGCTCAACAGCGTAAAGTATCGGGCCAGAAAGCCCCCGAGAGCGTGGATGGGATCATCCGTCAGCGACAAGATGGATCTTAGCCAACTGAAAGAGCCGAGGGTCATCTATCGTGGTACGGCACGGGAAGCAGCTCTCGCTTACCCGAAGAACTCAAATGTAGCGGCTACCATTGCGCTTGCCGGTCTTGGCTTCGACGCAACAGAGGTTGAGCTCATTGCGGATCCGACAGTCAGCGGCAACATTCACGAGCTAGATGTTAAAGCCGAGTCGGGAGACTTCTCCGTGTCCTTGGCAGGGAAGCCATCTGCCAGCAATCCGCGTACGTCCATGTTGACTGCCTACAGCGTGGTAAGGACACTCCTCAATCTCGATGAAGCTGTCGTAGTTTGATCAGGCGATGATCGATTGATGGAACTTAGAAGCAAAGAAATCGATTACATCAACTACATGCTGTCAGCTTGGAGCAGAAGACGAACGAATCCACGCTGCAACAACGAGAGCTGAAACGGATGGATTACTCTGCCGATCTGCATACCACCCTGCGCCACGCGGTTGTTGTCGCGGCTGTTGCCGTGCTTTGCGCCTGCGGAGATGGAAACACTCCAGCAGCCGAGCCCTACGTAATCAAGTTTCCGCACGTGACAGCACCCGCCACGCCCAAGGGCCAAACCGCACAGCGCTTCAAAGAGCTAGCCGAACTGCGGTTCCCCGACCGAGTCATTGTCGAAATTTATCCCTCAGGCCAACTCATGAACGAAGACGACGCTCTGGAAGCGCTCGCCTTCGGCGAAGTGCAGATGACGGCGGTATCGCTCTCAAAGTTCGACCGCCTCACCGATGCGTTCCAGATCTTCGACTTGCCTTTCTTGTTCCCAGATCTGGAGACGGTCGAGGAGTTCCAGGCGAGCCCAGCAGGGCGGGAGCTTCTGAACGCTCTTATACACAGAGGATTCCACGGGCTCGCATTCTGGCACAACGGCATGAAACAGTTGACGGCGACGAAACCGTTGAACGTGCCCGAAGATGCTCGGGGGCTACAGTTTCGAATCATGGCGTCCGACGTACTCCAGGCTCAAGTAGAGGCCATCGGTGCCACTCCTCAAAAGATGGCTCTTGGGGAGGTTTATCAAGCGTTGCAGACGGGCACGATCGACGCCCAGGAAAATACCTGGTCCAACATCTACTCGTCGAAACTCTATGAGGTCCAGCCTTACATCATGGAAACGAACCACGGTTACGTCGGTTACTTTTTAGCTGTCAATGCCGAATTTTGGGACTCGTTGCCGGATGATGTACGCATCGGACTGGAGGACGTCATAGCAGAAACCACCGCCTGGGGTAATGCTCACGCAGAGGCAATTAACCAGACGGCCAGACGCATGGTTGTCGAGTCGGGTCGAAGCGAGATCGTCGAACTCACTGACGAGCAGATTGCTGTATGGCAGGCGACGATGGCGCCTGTATGGGAACAGTTTGAGCAGGCTATTGGTGTCGAGCGAATAGAAGCTGCTAGTTCGGTGCGGCGCGAGCGGTGATCTAGGTTTCTTTGACCACGACGAGGGCCGGGTCGAACCCGGTCCCAATCCCTTCGCCCCGGAAAATGTGTTAACGATGTCTCCGGAATAATCTGTAAACCATACTCCCGGAATGGACCCCCTCGAATTAATTGGCGGTGCGGGGAGTCATGGGCGAACCATGCTCTGGTTTGTCTTGGTTCGATTTCCCTGTTGCACGGGAAATTCGAGCAACCCCGGGAGCTGACGGGTCGGATTCAGACTCGTCCCGTCACTTCGCCAACGGATCCGGGCGAACCTGGAAGTGCACGACCTTGGGCAGCGTGCCCTGGCCCGTCTCCATGTGGAACGGTGCACGCGTCCCGATGGCGGTCCATACGCCCTTGCCCTTCCAGCCAAGGCTGGGATCGTCGATCCGACCATCCATCCCCTTGACGTAAAACCCCATCGGATACGGGACACGGAGCACGACCCACTCCCCGTCATCGAGGGCGAGCAGGCCTTCGGACAGATTTCCGGTGTTAATGGGCGTGTTCGGGCCCAGGCCGAGGGTATCGAACTGGTCTACCCACGTGTAGTAGCTGCCCTCGGCGCTACCGGAGTCGGTCACGTTCTTGAACTGGGGGAGCGGCTCAGGATAGAGCGTCCAACCCTCCGGACAGTGCCGCCCCAGCGCGTTGGGGCCGTTGAGCAGGCCGTTGCACTTGCTCCGATCGAAGCTGGCCATGTGCCCGCTCCCAAGACCCATCCAGGCCACGCCGTTCCGATCGATGTCCATGCCGCGCGGGCTGTATCCGTTGACGGGCGCGTTCGGCTCGTCCCACGGCAGCTCGTATCGCTCGGCCAGCGCGGTGGCCGGCGGATTCGACCCCGGATCGAGGCGGACCACCGCGCCCGGGAAGCCCAGGATCGATCCCCACACGGACCCGTCAACAGCCGGGGCGACGGCGTAGAAGGCGTCGGCGATCTGCTTGTCCTTCGTGGGATCGACCGGGTCATCGGGCCCGACGTGCTCGTCTCTCATACCGTTGCCGTTCGTATCGAGAATGAGCGCGGTCCATCCCTGTGAGGCCACCTCGTCGTGGGTCTCGTCGAACATCCTGGTGTCGATCCAGCCGACGACGGTGCTGCCGTAACCGTTGAGCCAGAGCGTATCGTTGGCATCCGCCGCAAAGTTCAGATGGTGCGTGTCGAAGCACGTGTCGACGTGCGTCAGCTCCCCGGTTGCCGGGTCATACATCGCGACCTGGCGACCTGACGTTTCAAGGGGGGTCGCCTGCGCCGACGGGTGGCTCGACCCGGCCTTGCAGAAGTCGGGGTTCGGAGGTGGACGCACCGTAGCCGTCATCCACACACGACCTTTGCCATCGAACATCGGGTTGTGGGCGTTGGTCTTGCTATCCCAGATGAGCTCCTCGCCCCAGTACGGTGAGGGCTGCAGCATGGCCTGCGTGGCTCCGGGCTGTGTTTCCGGATCCCGCGGTGTCAGCTGGACCTGGCTCACGGTGTGACGCACCGGATCGAGGACCGGCATGAGATCGGTGCTGAGCTCGGGGGAACCGTAGATCAGGCCGTTGGCGTTGACCTGGGGATTGCGTCGGTCGCTCGAGATCTGGTCGTGAAGGTAGGTCTGCTCATCAGCCCAGTCCCACAAGGTAACCACTACGTTGCGCTCCAGACCCTGCGGCCGGGGCGGCGCTGGCGGAAGCTCCCCGTCGGCGATGCGGTCAGTCCAGCTGGCGAACATCTCGAGCAGGGCCGACTGGCCAAACATCGCGCTCTCGCGCGCCATGTCGACGCTGGCTTGGCCGGACTGAATACGTCGGGCCCACGCCGCCACCGAGCCGGGGAACTCGCCTAGGGCCGCGGGTATCTCGCGTGTGGCCCTGTTGCCGATCTGGTGGCACGTGAAGCAGCTCCCCGTCTTCAGCCACTGCAGCCACTGCGCCTGGCTGTGCATGTTTGGAGAGATGCCGTTGCCCTGCGGCCCGCCGCCTGGAAATTCGGTCTTGGCGGGGACCTCGATCAAAGAGGCCCAGTAGCCTGCCGGATAGACCTGTGCGGCTGCCTGGGCATTGGGGGCCACCACGGCCGTCAGATTCAGGGCCTCGCCCGGTGCCGCTTGGACCATCGGGGAGTCGACGAGCCCGTAGCCGCGAACCCACACGTCGTAGTTCGCCGTGGGAAGATCGGGGACGAGGTAGCGTCCCAGGTCGTCGGTCACCACGCTCCTGATAAACCTGGTGCCGAGGTCGGTCGTTTCGACGATCACCCAGACGCCGGCTTCCGGCCCGTCCGCACTCGTGACCACCCCGGCGATGTCGTCGCCGTCAATCGGGACCGGATCTGGGGCAGGCTGCTGCTGCCCACAAGCTCCGACGAGCGCGATGGCGCACGCCAAGATCGCGCCGATGGCAACCTCCAGTGGTGTCGTCCTCATTCCTGCTCCCCTCTCAAAACCCCACGGTCCCAGCGCGGGTGGGTCCGCATCTCGTGATACCGTCGATGCTATAGGACAGCGCCGCAGACGGCCAGAGCGGCTCGCGGTCTTCCACCGGCGAGTCTGCAGACTTTATTGCCCGGCTGGCGGCGTTGGTGCCGAAACCCAGAGCTCACCTGACGCGGTACCACGGGGTGTTTGCTCCGAACATTGCGCTGCGAGAGCGAGTGATCGCAAAGGCAAAGGCCGGTGCTAGCCCTTCGATACCGCAAAGAACTGAGGCCCATCGCCACCGTGCGATGACCTGGGCCAAGCGGCTCGAGCGCGTGTTTGCGATTGACATCGAGACGTGCCGGCGGTGCAGCGGGAAGCTGAAGGTGATCGCGAGCATCGAGGGGCAACCTGTCATCGGGTACTGACAAATATTAGCGTACCGACTGGTGTCATGCGTTGCGTCAGGGGCGACGTCGCGATGAGCAACTGCGTAGCTGCGCAGCTTATCTGTGATGATCCTTCTGGGTTCGCTATCGCTTACCCGGAGTAATTGCTTGAAGAAGCGAATTGCTGCCTTTCCATCTCTGCGACGCTGACATCTCTGCGACGCTGAAGGTATACGTCAACAACTTCACCGTCCTGATTGACTGCACGCCAAAGAACGTGCTGTTTGCCCTGGATTTTTACGAAGACCTCATCGATAAAGAAGCTGTCCCCGTATCCCTGGTGCCGCCGTCAAAGTCGCCTGGCGTATTTGGGCCCAAACTTGATACACCACAGTCGGGTCGATTCGTAGCTGATCACGATTCCGCGTTGGGCCATGAGATCTTCGATGTCACGAACACTCAGATTGAAGCGGTGATAGAGCCAGACAGTGTGTTGAATGATCTCGGAAGGAAAAGGATGACGCTTATACGTCGATGCGGACTTATCCATTCCGCAATTGTCGTTCAGATACGCTTAACTTGTCAGTACCCTTTATTGTGCTGGGCTAACACGACTAGATGGCGGAGAGGGAGGGAGTATTCGCCACGTCGCGATGACGCGGCGCGGCTCACCAAACCGCCACTCTCCGGTCATTGAATAAGCCCCATAGAGGGACTTTTTCAATGACTGGCGGCGCGGGAAGTCTACTGCGAATGCGTCTGCGAAGTTACCGACCCCAGACGACCCGTCTGCGGCGCCCGTCGAAATTGAGAGCGCCTCCGTTTCCGTTTATTCTGCCCGCACAGCTACTTCGCATTAGAGCCGAGGCCCGCAAATGAGAAAAGTAATCGTCGTAATTGCCCTGAACCTGGTCGCCATCGCCGCCGGGCACGCGCAGTCGAATTTGCCGTTCAACGTCGAGCCCGTGACATCGTTCGACGAGCCCTGGGCCCTCACTTTCCTGCCGGACGGGCGCATGCTTGTGACCGAAAAGAAGGGCAATCTCTTCATCGTCACGCGCGACGGACAGAAGTCCGATTCGATCGATGGCGTGCCCGATGTCGACTACGGGGGCCAAGGTGGCCTCGGTGATGTGGCCCTGCATCCGAATTACCCGGCGAACAAAATCATCTACTTGAGTTACGCCGAGGGCGGTGTTGGTGATACGCGCGGCGCAGCCGTCGCGCGGGCTGTACTGACCGAGGACAGCGGTGGCGGATACCTGTCGGACCTCGAAGTCATATGGCGCCAATACCCCAAGGTCGTCGGTTTCGGCCACTACGGCCATCGACTGCAGTTCGACGACGAGGGCTATCTGTGGATCTCTTCGGGCGACCGGCAGAAGTTCACGCCGTCCCAGGACATGCAGTCGAACATGGGCAAAATTTTGCGCCTGCACGACGACGGATCGATTCCGGACGACAACCCCTTCGTCGACTACTTCACCAACCAGAATCCGTTAGCCGACGATATCGGCGTCTATGGTCAGATCTGGTCGCTGGGTCACCGAAATCCGCTGGGACTCGCCTTCGATCTCGACGGCGGTCTCTGGGACATGGAAATGGGGCCGAGCGGTGGTGATGAGTTAAACCGCATCCGGCGCGCCACCAACTACGGTTATCCGATCGTGTCGAACGGAGAGCACTATGACGGCCGTCCGATTCCCAACCACGACACGCATCCGGAATTCCAGGCGCCGGCAGTCTGGTGGACGCCGGTCGTCTCTCCGGGAAATCTCATCTTCTATGGCGGCACCATGTTCAGGGACTGGCGCGGCGATGCACTGATCGCCGGACTGTCATCCCAGGCGATCGTCCGTGTCGAGATCGACGGTGACACTGCACGCGAGGTCGAGCGCTATAACATGGGCGCTCGAATTCGCGGCGTCGTCGAAGGGCCGGACGGCGCGATCTGGGTGCTCGAAGACGAGGAAGAGGGCAGCATGGGACGTCTGCTGAAGCTAACGCCAAGACGCTGAGGGCGTTCCGGGGGCGGTTGAAGCCGAGTGGGTTCGTCCATACACGCCTCTGGACGCAATCCTGTTTGTCTGTAATCGATCGAGTCGCTTGCCAGGCATGGCTCAGTTCGCTCTGCAGTCGTGCGTCACCTCCAACGATGACGCGTTCGACAATACGATTTCGATTACCGGCAATGTCGCGCATTCGACCAGCACACCGCGAACCAGCGCCACGTCTGCGAAAACGATCATCAGCGCTGCAGCGTCATGACATAGCGGGCGAGATCCTGGCGTTCGTCCTCGGTATCGAAGCTCGTCGCCAGCGCTCGCATCTGCGCGCCGTAACTGTCAGACGGATGCGTTCCGCGCAGGCCGTCGGCATAGGCCTTCAGCTGCTCCGCGAAATACCATCCATCGAGTGATACGAGCCCAGGCGCGCCGAGGGACTCGTTGCCCTGGCGTTCAGAGCCGTGGCAGGCCGAGCACGGCGCATACAGCCTTTGACCGGACGAGACGTCGGCGCCGCTCTGCGCCGTGCCGGATGAGCTCCCCGGCTCAGGCAGCGAATCGATCCAGGCCAGAAGGTCACCGAGCTCGCGTTCGCTGTCAACCGCCTGCGCCATCAGCGCCATCCTGGCACCGTTGACATCGCCGTCCACGTGCCCCCTTCGCCCGTCCCGGAAGTTCGTAATCTGGCGCTCGAGATACCAGCCTTCGATTCCTGCGAGACGCGGTGCGCCTATCGTCTGATTGCCTTCGCCGAGAAAGCCATGGCAGCCGGCGCAAACCTCGTAGGCACGCTCCCCCGCGACCGGATCGTCCTGTGCGAATGCGGGCCTGACCGCAAGAGCGCACATCATGAGCGTCGAGCTGACTAAGCGCATGGAACCCTCCTGCTCCAGCATCCGAAGCAGAGATTGCAGTTTCCCGAACCAAATCGCATTAGAGTATTGGCATAAATACGTATGGCACGTTGGGCCGGGCTGCGGCAGTTTGTCTGCTCTCGGAGGAAAAGCAATGAACGCGGCAAGTATGCTCGTTGGCGTGTTCGCTGGAGCGATGGTCGTGATCAGCGGCGCGCTCTATGCGCTGTTTCTGGCGTTCGCGCGCCTGCGCGCATCCCGGATGCTCGCGCGGCTTTCGGTTGCGTCGTACTTGGTTCTCGTGGTCTGTGCCTTGCTACTCACGGGCGCTCTCGCGCTGTCGCCGATCTGGTATGTCGTCATCGCCGTCATGCTGGCGGGTTACTGGCTGGCGCCGAGGGCGATTTGGCATCTGACCGAAGCGACGCACGCGGCGGAGGACGGATAGTGGATTCGATTCCCTGGTGGGCAAGTGAAGGCGCTTGGAAGAAGATCGCGATCTGGGTGACAGGCGTGATGTTGGCGGTTCTGATCTTTCTGACTTTCGACACAGTCAATCAGATCACGGCAGGCAGCGAGCGCGTTCCGCACTATTCGGCAATCAATCACCGTGTGTATTATCGGCTCGATCGCGCGCGCGGTTATCAGGTTCCAGTGCTTGGCGATGAGGCTCCGCTGTTCGGCCGGATGCTGTCGGCGGACGAGGCAGAAGCCTTGGTCACTCTGGGCAAGCTGACGGTGCAGGCGAAGAATTGCATGAATTGCCACACGCTGCTCGGCAATGGCGCGTACTTCGCGCCGGACCTGACCAAGAGCTGGCTCGATCCGGCCTGGGTCAGCGAAGACGTCCGCGAGGAGCTCATGCTCGAGTTTCTTAAGGACCCTGCGACCAACGCGAGAACTTTCGGTAGCGGGCGGCGCATGCCTCATCTGGGGCTGAGCGACGAAGAGGCACGCGCCGTCGTGGCGTTTCTGAAGTGGATGGCGACGATCGACACCAATGGTTTCCCCGCTGATTTTCCGGCGATCCGCCAGGTGGGCGATCGGTGAGCGCCGTGGCTGAACGGCTGACAGGCGGGCAGCGAGTCGCGCTGCACTATTTCGCCGCGGCCGTGGTGCTGTTCGCGGCGCAGACGTTTTTCGGGATCATTGCCGGGCTGCAGTTCGTCACGCCGGAGCTCTTTTATGGCGTGCTCGACTTCAGTGTCAATCGTATGGTGCACATCAATGCGATGGTCGTCTGGCTGCTATACGGCTTCATCGGGTCGGTGTACTGGCTGATCGAGGACGAGGCGGGTACTGAGCTCGTAGGGCTGAAGCTGGCACGACTCAATTTCTGGGTTCTGACCGCGGCCGTTACAGTCGTCGTGCTCGTCTATTTATTGGTGCAGGTGGGTGCCGGCACCCGGCTCAGCATCTGGCTGATCAACGAGGGCCGCGAATACATCGAGGCGCCGCGCTGGGCCGATATCGGTATCGTCGTTTGCATGCTGGTTTTCTTCTACAACGTCGCGGCAACGTTCATGAAGGGGCGATGGAGCGGGATCTCGGGTGTTCTCGTGCTCGATCTCGTTGGTCTGGCCGGCATTTACCTCGCCGGCATGTTTTTCACGCCGAATGTCTCGCTCGACCAGCATTGGTGGTGGTGGGTCATTCACTTGTGGGTCGAGGCAACTTGGGAAGTACTCGTCGGCTGCATTATGGCCTGGGGTCTAATGAAGACGCTCGGCACGAGTCGGCGAATCGTGACGACATGGCTCTACATCGAAGTCGCGATGATGCTCGGCTCGGGAATTCTCGGGCTCGGGCACCATTATTTCTGGATCGGCACACCCGAATACTGGCTCGGTATCGGGGGTTTCTTCTCGGCGCTCGAGCCGATCCCTCTCGTCGCGATGGTCGTGCACGCCGTCTACGATTCCGGCCGGCATGGATTCAAGAGCACAAACCATCCCGCGCTCGCCTGGTTCATCGCACATGCCTTCGGCAACTTCTTTGGCGCGGGTGTCTGGGGTTTTATGCAGACGCTGCCGCAGATCAATCTGTATACCCACGGAACACAGTGGACATCATCGCACGGTCACTTGGCCTTCTTCGGAGCGTATGTCACGATCAACGTCGCGATGATCTATATGGCGCTGCAGAAGTGGCGCGGCGACGTTTGGATGTCCGGTGATCTGCCCGATCGCGGCTTTAAATGGAAGTGGTCGCTCGCGTTGACGAATCTAGGCATGCTGGGTATGACCGTGGCGCTGCTGATAGCGGGGTACCAGCAATCGTTCCTCGAGCGTGCGGTCGGCGGGTCGACTTGGGGCGCCTTTTTCGCCGCGCAGCTCGATCCGTGGTTTGTGCAGGCAATGGTCTGGCGCAACGTCTTCGGGATGGTCTTTACGCTCGGCGTAATGCTCCTCATCTGGGATTTCGTGACGATCGGTCGCGGCGAGCGGCGTCCGATGCGCGCCGCCGCGCAAAGTGCCTGATTACATAATTCTCCTCGAACTGGCCGGAATCCTGGTTGCGGCGCGGTTCGGCGCCGAGATCGCCGACCGGCTCGGTGCGCCACGTGTCATCGGCGAGCTTTGCGCAGGTGTGCTACTCGGTCCGTCGGTGCTCGGCCTGATCGAGCCGAATGAAGTCATTCGGCTGCTGGCCGAAATTGGCATTATCTTGCTGCTTTTCGAGGTCGGCTTCGAGACCGATCTCGGCCGGCTCGTGCGTGCCGGCGGGAAGTCCGCCGGGCTAGCGCTCGTTGGCTTTGCCGCTCCGTTTCTGCTCGGCTTTGCCTTGTGCCGTTACGTTTTCGATCTGTCGCTGCTGGTCTCCATGTTCGTCGGGGGGACACTGACCGCAACGAGCATCGGGGTGACGGTGCGTATCCTCGATGAGATCGGGCAGGGATCGAGCCAGGAGGGGCAGATCGTGCTCGGCGCGGCCGTCATCGATGATGTGCTTGGCGTCGTGCTGCTCGCTGTGCTCTATGAGTTCTCATTGACAGGCTCAGTCGGCCTCATCAATGCTGGTCAGGTGCTCGCGTTTGTCGGCGGTTTCTTTGTGCTTGCGCCGATGATCGCGAAACTGCTCTCGATTGGCATCTACCGTATGCATGCGGTGAGCAGCTCGTCCGGTGTGATTCCAACGGCACTCGTAGCCCTGGTACTGGCTTTCGCTGCGCTCGCACATGTTTTCGGCGCGCCGGAGCTGCTGGGCGGGTTCGCCGCCGGCATCGCGCTATCGCGGCGCTTCTTTCTGCCGCTAGGTATATCGCTGAAGGTAGGCGCTGAATTCGACCGCGACGTGCGCGACCAGATGCGGCCGATCATTCAGCTTTTCACGCCGGTTTTCTTTGTCATGGTCGGTCTGTCGCTCGATCTTTCGGCCGTCGATTGGGGTTCGGCTTTCATCTGGTTTTTCTCGCTGGCGCTAGCCGTGGTCGCGATCGGCGGCAAGCTCGTCGGCGGACTCATTGTCAACGAGAAGCTGCACTCTCGGATCGTAATCGGCATGGCAATGGTTCCGCGCGGCGAGGTGGGCCTGATCTTTGCCGAGCTCGGTCGAGTGTCCGGTGTCTTTGACGCCGAGGTCTATGCCGGCGTCGTGCTGGTAATCGCCTACACGACGTTGCTGTCGCCGTTTTGGATTCGGTTGTACTACAGGCGCTATGGGGCGCTGTTTGCTGTTCGGGAAAATTCTCCGTCGTTACACGAAGCCGGATAGATCGATAATTTTTCGCTTGCGCCGACACATGATGCCCGTCTCGTAAGTGCGTGCCCGAAGCAAAAAAAAACACAACGCCCTTACGGGGCTGCATCTTGCTGTTTGGCGGTGCGAGGAGTCGTGGTTGAACCAGTCCTCGAAGGTGGCGAATGCTCACTGTTGTCGTATGGCACAACGACTAGTTCAGGTTAGCAACCTTTCAAGTACTTGAGCCGGAATATCAGATGGCCGTCGCGATGGAGAAACTCCGCGCGTGTCAGTCCTATCGGTTCTTCAGCGACGAGCGGAGGAGGCTCGTAACACTTCGAGATTACCGCGTCGGAAAGCTTCGTGAATCGAAATCGAATAGTTCATTGAAAAATACGATATCTCCGTGCCCCGAGTCTGACGTAATCGGTCAATGCGTTCTGTGAGCCGTCTACCGTTGAGGCTGGCCGCTGCTGTCATGGGCACGCAAGGGCGCGGGGAGTCTACTGCGAACTCGTCTCCGAAGTCGTTGTTGGCAGGGAAAGACACCGAGGCCTTCTCGATAAATTCGGCTGATCCGACGACGGGGCGTCATCTTTTCTGACTCTGATCAAGTAGCGGCCCTAAGGAGTAACACTCCCGGCATGTCTGCTGTGCGCAGGACTTCGCCATGTGAACTCACACGCGCGGATGCGATCAGGCAAACGCCCCAGCTAGCGAGCATCATCGAGGATAAACTGCGCGCCCTTCTCCGCAATCATCACCGTCGGGGCGTTGGTGTTGCCGGACGTGATGGTGGGCATGATGGATGCATCCACGACGCGGAGCCCCCCGATACCGTGCACGCGCAAACGATCGTCCACCACGGCGTTTGCGTCGTGCCCCATCTTGCAGGTGCCCACTGGGTGGAAGATCGTGGTGCCGAGATCGCCAGCTGCCGCAAGCAGGTCCTCGTCGCTAACGATCTCGGGCCCCGGTTTCCACTCCACGGGATTGAAGCGCGCAATCGCCGGGGCCGCCATGATGCGTCGTGTCAGGCGCAGACCGGCAACGGTTACCCGACGGTCTTCCAGTGTGGACAAGTAGTTCAAGGCGATGGTGGGATGCTGGCCCGGGTCGGCGCTCGCGATTCGTACTTGACCGCGGCTGGTGGGGCGTAGGTTGCACACCGACGGCGTGATGGCGTTGAAGCGGTGCAGGGGTTCGCCGAATTTGTCCAGCGACAGCGGCTGCACGTGCCACTCGATATTGGCCGAGGCCTGCGACTCGTCGCTCTTCGCGAAAGCGCCCAGCTGCGAGGGAGGCATGGTCAGGGGGCCGGTGCGAAACAACAGATACTCGAGCCCCATCAGTGCTTTTCCCAATGCCGTTCGCGCTCGGCGGTTGAGAGTCACCGTGTTGCTGACCTTGTAGACGCTTCGCACTTGTAGGTGATCGTGAAGATTTTCACCCACGCCAGGCAGCGCGTGCTGCGGCTCGATACCATGCTCACGCAACAGCTCCCCGCCGCCAATACCCGACAACTGCAGAATCTGTGGTGAGCCGATGGCACCGGCACTCAGGATCACCTCACGGCGCGCGCGGAGCCGCTGCTCACCGTGATCTTCCAGGAATAGGTCCACGCCCTTCGCGCGCAGTCCAGCATCTGACGGCTCGAGTTGAATACGCTGCACGTGCGCTCCGGTGATCACCTGCAGATTGGGGCGTGATATGGCCGGCCGCAGGAACGCGGTGGCGGCGCTCCAGCGCCGACCGCGTCGCTGATTCATTTGAAAGTAGGCATTGCCGAAGTTGTCACCTCGATTGAACTCCGGGATTTTTGGAATACCGCACTCCGCCGCCGCCTCACGCCAGGCATCCAGGATCTCCCAGTCCACCCGTCGTTCTTCCACCCGCAGCTCCCCGCCTTCACCGTGAAAGTCGTCGGCTCCGTGCTGATAATCCTCTGAGCGCTTGAACACCGGCAACACGTCATCCCAACTCCAGCCGCGATTGCCGAGTTGCGCCCAGTGATCGTAGTCATGGCGCTGACCGCGCATGTAGATCATTGCGTTGATGGATGAGCAGCCGCCCAGCACCTTGCCTCGTGCGTAGCCGATGCTGCGTCCGTTGAGCCCCGGGTCCGGTTCGGTGCGGTAGCACCAATCAGTGCGCGGGTTGTCGATCGTAAATAGGTAGCCGGCCGGGATGTCGATCCAGAAATAGTCGTCCGTGCCGCCCGCTTCCAGCAGCACTACGTGGTTGGCAGGATTGTGCGATAACCGGTTGGCCAGAACGCAGCCCGCCGTGCCGGCGCCGACGATGATGAAATCGGTCTCGATCATGAGCTTGAGGCGCGAGTGACTCGTGATGAGCCGACTATATCGGACTGGCGGTGCGGGTAGTCATGGGCGAACCAGCCTCCGCTTCCACAGAGCCTAGTTTCCCTGTTTTAACGGTAATTTGCAGGTACTTTGCCGCTTCTGGCGCCGCGCTCCTGTTGCGAGCCCGATTGTTCGTAATAGATTCAGCAACTTGCTTAGCTTGCCCTGGTTTGCGCCCAATACATCGATGCCTTTCATTAATCCCGCAAATTGTTAGCATTCTTTTCATGTCCGACACCCAACGCCAGCAACTTGCCGCTCGCTTCCGAGAATTTCTCCCCGACGAAAATGTGATCGACCAGAAAACCTCGCTGGCCACCTACGAATGCGATGGGCTAAGCGCCTACCGCGAGCAGCCGCTGCTGGTGTTGCTTCCGGAAAATATTGCGCACGTACAGCAAATCATGCGCCTGTGCCATGAACAGCGCCTGCCGGTGGTCAGCCGCGGCGCCGGCACGAGCCTCTCGGGAGGCGCCCTGCCGCATGCCGAAGGCGTGGTACTGAGCCTGGCGAAAATGAAACGGATACTGCAGGTCGACGAGCTGGCGCGCACCGCGGTGGTGGAGCCGGGCGTGCGCAATCTGGCAATTTCCGAAGCGGTCAAGGAAAAGGGCTTATATTACGCGCCCGATCCGTCGTCGCAGATCGCCTGCTCGATTGGCGGCAACGTCGCCGAAAACGCCGGCGGGGTGCACTGCCTCAAGTATGGCTTGACGCTGCACAATATTCTCGCGCTGAAGGTGGTCGGCGCTGACGGCGAGATTTTCGAGATCGATCAGCGCTCGTTGCACACGGATGGTTACGACCTGATGCCGTTGCTGGTTGGCTCCGAGGGTATGCTAGGTATCGTGGTCGAGGTAACGGTGAAGCTGTTGCCAATTCCGCGTTGCGCGCGTGTCGTCATGGCTGTGTTCGACTCGGTGGAAAAAGCTGGTGACAGCGTCGCCGCGATAATCGCCGAGGGCATCATTCCTGCCGGTATCGAAATGATGGACAACCCGGCAATTCGCGCTGCAGAGGACTTCGTGCACGCCAATTACCCGGTCGAGGCCGAGGCGATTCTGATTTGCGAGCTCGACGGTACCGAAGAAGAGGTTTCGGCGCAGATCGAACTGGTCGAGCAGGTGCTCCGGGCTGGCGGCGCGGTTGAAACCCGGCTCGCGAAAGACGAGACCGAACGACTGCTGTTCTGGTCCGGGCGCAAGGCGGCCTTTCCCGCGGTCGGCCGGATCTCACCCGATTATTACTGCATCGACGGCACCATCCCGCGCAAATCGCTGGCGGCTGTGCTGGCCGAGGTGCGGCAACTCTCCGAGCAGTATGGCCTGCCGGTCGCCAACGTGTTTCACGCCGGTGACGGTAATCTGCATCCGCTGATTCTGTACGACGCCAACAAAGAGGGTGAGCTCGAAAAAACCGAACAGCTGGGCAGCAAGATCCTGCAGCTTTGCATCCATCACGGTGGCACGATTACCGGCGAACATGGGGTTGGCGTGGAGAAGCTCGGAGAAATGTGCATTCAGTTCAGCGATGCGGAACGTAACCAGTTCCACGCGCTGCGCGAGTGTTTCGATCCGCTGAAAATCTTGAATCCCGGCAAGGCGATACCGACACTGGCGCGTTGCGCCGAGCATAACGCGATGCACGTACACGGAGGCGAACTGCCGTTCCCGGAATTGGAACGTTTTTGATGCCCATAGAGCTCGCCGACGTCAGTATCGAGGACGAACTTCGGGCACAGATCGGCGCGGTCGCCGCCAGCGGCGGTGAAATCGAGATTATCGGCGGTGGCAGCAAGCGCTTCTACGGCGAATCCATCGAGGCTTTGCCGGTCGACGTTTCCGCGCATAGCGGGATCATCGATTACGATCCCGCGGAGCTCGTAATCACGTTGCGAGCGGGCTGCAAGCTGGCTCAGGTGGAGGCCTTGCTAGCGGAGCAGCGTCAGATGTTCGGCTTCGAGCCCCCCTGTTTCGGCGAGGACGCGACTATCGGGGGCACGGTGGCAACCGGCCTGGCGGGTCCGCGACGCGCTTACGCCGGCAGCATCCGGGATTTTGTGCTGGGCGTTAAGCTGCTCGATGGCCGCGGCCAGGTTCTGCAGTTCGGCGGACGCGTGATCAAGAACGTGGCGGGTTTCGACGTTTCGAGGTTGATGGTCGGGGCACTCGGTACCCTCGGGATTATTCTCGAAGTTTCGATCCGGGTCGTGCCGCAGTTGGAGACCGAAATTACGCTGGCCTACGAGCACGCGAGCGCGGACGAGCATATTCGCTGGGTTAACCGTCTTGGCTCGAAACCCTATCCGATTTCGGCGTCGCTATGGTACGACGGGCGCAGCCTGCTGCGGCTATCGGGCAGCGAGCAGGGTGTTCGTCAGGCGTCGGCTCAGCTGGGCGGGGAAGAAATTGAATCGGGCTGGTTGGACGTAAAAGAGCAGCGGCTCGATTTTTTCGATCGCGCCGAGCCACTAAGCCGCATATCACTGCCACCGACGACCCCTGACCTGTTGCCGGGTAGGTCGCAGTTGATCGAATGGGGCGGGGCGCGACGCTGGCTCTGTGGTGAAGCCGATGTTGACGCGGTGCGGGACCAGGTCGCGGGTGCGGGTGGCAGCCTGTGTGCGTTTCAACGCCACGCTCCCGACGTGCCGCGATTCCATCCGCTTGCGCCGACGATGCTGACACTACAGCGCAACCTCAAAGCCAGTTTCGATCCCGCCCGAATCTTCAACCCCGGTAAGCTTTACCCTGGGCTCTAGGCGAGTTATGCACACCAATCTCGCCGCAAAAATCCAGCAGGGCCGTCACGCAGAAACCGTCGAGTCGATTTTGCGCAAGTGCGTGCATTGCGGATTCTGTAACGCGACCTGCCCGACCTACCAGTTACTCGGCGATGAGCTCGATGGTCCGCGCGGGCGTATTTACCAGATGAAGCAGTACTTCGAGGGCGAGCCCGCCAATCCCGAAATACTCAAGCATCTCGATCGTTGCCTGACCTGCCGTGCCTGCGAGACCACCTGTCCCTCGGGGGTCAAGTATAGCCACCTGCTCGAAATCGGACGGGAAAGTATCGAGCAGGAGCTGCCGCGACCCTGGTGGGATCGTGCGCGGCGCTGGGTGATCGTGCGCTTTATCAATTCGGGGTGGTTATTCAAATTGGCGGTGCGGACCGCCCAGGCGTTTGCGCCGTTGCTGCCGGGCAAGCTACGGCAAGCCGTTCCGCTCAAACAGCAGCCTATAGCGCGTAGCGAGGCCAGTCATCAACGCAAGATGCTGATGCTCGCCGGTTGCGTGCAGCCTGCGCTGGCGCCCAACACCAACAATTGCGCGGTTAACCTGCTCGACAGGCTCGGGATCAAAGTGATCGAGCCTGGGGTAGGCATGTGCTGCGGCGCCGCCGCGATGCATACCTCGGACCCGGATTACGCGATGAAGCAGATAAGACGGTTAGTTGACTGTTGGTGGCCACATATCGAGGCGGGCGCCGAGGGCGTCGTGGTGACGGCAACCGGTTGCGGCACCAGCGTACAGGATTTCGGGCGCCTGCTGCGGCATGATCCCGACTACGCCGAAAAGGCCGCAACGGTAAGCTCGCTGTATCGTGATCTGGTCGAAGTCGTCGACGCGGAGGCCAGTGAAATTAAGCCTGTAGATTCGCGCTACCGGCGGATTGCTGTGCATACGCCCTGCAGCATGCAGCACGGTCTCGGGATTAATGGCCGTGTCGAACGATTACTAGAACGCGCCGGCTATGTCATCTGCCGGGTCGAGGAGGCGCATCTGTGCTGCGGCTCGGCCGGAACCTACTCGATGCTGCAACCGGCTCTAGCGACGCAATTGCGCGTTAACAAGATCATGGCATTGTCGGTCGATCGGCCGGAGATCATCGCGACGGCTAATATCGGCTGTCAGCTGCACCTCGCGCAGGGCAATGACGTCCCGGTAGTGCACTGGATCGAACTGCTATAAAAATTTCTTCGGCTTCGGCGGATTCGGGGAAAATACGGTTCGAGTCCGTGCGCTTCGAACTGTATCCACTTTGGAATATTTCTGAATCGCTAAGCTTTGTAAGGAGGGGGATCAAACCGCCTATGAGAAGCAGGAGCGGGGGCGAAAACTGGCGGAGGGAGTGGGATTACTCGCCGCCGGCGACTATCGCGGTCGGCTCGCCCTCGAGGGGCCGCTCGCCGACTGCGTCGGCTCCGCGTTCTCTCGCGTGCGCCTGCGCGCCGCTCGAGTCGAACCGAGGGGTTCTCATCAAACCGCCACTCTCCGGTCATTGAAAAAGCCCCGTAGAGGGAATTTTTCAATGACTGGCGGAGAGGGAGGGATTCGAACCCCCGGTCCGCGCAAACGGACAACGGTTTTCAAGACCGCCGCATTCGACCACTCTGCCACCTCTCCGGAGCTCGGATTTTCAGCCGCTGGGTAGGCGTTTGCAAGGAACCGCACTGTCTCGCGAGTTGTGCCGCCGCGTGGAAGGCTTGCGAATCCGCCTGATTGCCCCGACCATAGCCGCAGTTAGAAGACCGCCGAGCAGCAATGCGATTACTCAAACCTTCAACTGCCGTGCTGGTTGGGCTGGTGATGACGGCATCACCCGCCGCCGCGCAGGCGCCTGCGACCGTGAGCCCCGCCGATCTCGCGTTCGAGGCTGGCCAATGGGCGCTAGCGATCGACGAGTACCGTAAGCTCACGGCTGCCGATCCTGCCGATGCGATCAGTTGGCTCAGGATTGCTCAGGCACAGCGCGGTCTAAATCAGTTCGCATTGGCGCTAGAGACGCTGCAGACGGCACGCGAGGCGTTCGCGCCCGAAGCCATGGTCGAGCTCGAGCGAGCGCGCAATCTCATGGCACTGGATCAGACCGATGCGGCGTTGCGTGCGCTCGAGGCGTCCGAGCATCTGGGGCTCCGCGCCCTCGCTTCATTGGACGATGCGAGTGAGTTCGAAGCGTTGCGTTCGAACGCAACGTTTCAGCGTGTGTACCGTGCCGTACGCCGGCGCGTGTTCCCGTGCGAAGGCATCGCTGCTGCGCGAGATTTCGATTTCTGGGTCGGTACGTGGGAGGTCCGCCTCGAGGACGGAACGCTCGTCGGCCACAACACGGTATCCAGGCGCGACGGCGGCTGCGCGATTTTGGAAAGCTGGAGTGGGGCCGGCGGTTCCTCGGGTACGAGCATCAACTACTACCAACCTAGCCGCGATCAATGGCGCCAGATCTGGACTGGCTCGAACGGCACGCTCATCGATATCTCAGGTGGATTGAGCGATGGCGTCATGCAGCTCGAGGGCACAATCGAGTATGTCGCCCAGGATAGGATCGAAGCGTTTCGCGGCACGTGGACATTGCTCGAAGACGGCCGCGTCCGGCAGCATTTCGAGGAGTTCAGCCTCGTCGCGCAAGACTGGCAGACCTGGTTCGACGGCTACTATCGGCTGACATCGAGCCCCTAGGACGGCGTGGGCCAATCGAGACGCCCATGTTCGGGCGGGTGGCGAATGTCCGGGCAGGCCCAGTTTCCGGCGGGGCCCGGAGCCCGAGGTCTGGCTGGGTTACAATGGCACCATGCAGTACCGTCTCCATAGGGCGCGTATGCCTGAGAACCCCTTACTGCAGTTCGTCGCGCTCGTTGTCGCGGCGGTCGTGGTAGTCGGGGCGGTCTTTCTCGGCGCGATCCTTCTCTCGCTGTTTCTCGGTTTGGCACTCATTGCCGGCCTCATCTTGTATGTTCGTTTATGGTGGCTGCGGCGCAGCCTGAGCAAGCGGGCAGGGGGACAGCCCATGCGATCCGGCGAAATCGTCGAGGTCGAATACACGGTCGTGGGTGAACGCTCGCCACTTGATGAACCACCGAAGGGCACCAAGGACTGAGCGTACATGGCCACATCTAAGGAGCGCAGACGCGAAAAAGAACGGAGACGTACTCCGTCGGGAACGAAGCGTCGCAGATCCCGGCTCGTACCCATCGTTATCTATGTGCTCGTCTGTCTCGGCCTTGCCTGGTTTTTCGAGTCACAGGCGACGACGACGATCATTTTCGTTCGTAATGCTGACGTAGAGGCAGCGGCGGCTGCCAATGGCGATCCAGTATTGAGCGTCCTAGGTCGGCGACGTGCAGAGCTGCTTGCCGATGCGTTGCAGGACATCGACGTTGTCGCGGGTGTCGATGCGATTTATGCGAGCGAGTTTCGCCGTACACAGCAAACCGCAGCGCCGGTCGCACGCCGTCTCGAGCTAGACGTGCGCATAACGGATCCGTACCAGATTGAGACGTTCATGGGACAGCTGCTGCGCGAGCACAAGGGTGAGATCGTGCTTGTTGTGACGCATGGAGATATTCTGGCCCCGCTCGTCGAGGAGCTGCACGGCAGCAAGAACATCCCGGCGATGGACGACGTCAGTGACGACAACATCTATATCGTGACGATCCCATGGTTCGGCAAGGTCAAGACGCTGCGCTTGCATTACGGCCTATTGCTGCCACCGATGCCAGGGTCCGGCCCGTTTACCGACACGCTCTAGCTGCTGCTTCGCAGCGGGTTGCTCAGAAGTTCTCCCTCCTCGCTCAACGCCGGGTACGCTTGGCCGCGATGCTGCAAACGCTCCGCGATCTCGGGGTAGGCCCACTCGAACAGCGTCCGGTCGAATTCCTCAGCATCGAGTCGCGATGCTTTGTACATTCCGGCGTCGCTGCGCTGCCGCTGGGCTTCGTAGAGGATTAACGCGGCGGCAACGGACACGTTCAGAGACTCGACCATGCCTCCCATCGGGATCGTTATCGCCTCATCGGCGGCACCGATAGCGTATTGGTCGAGGCCTTCGAGCTCCGAGCCGAGGACGACGGCGGTCTTGCTAGTGTAGTCGACCTCGCGAAAATCTCGCGCCGACTCGTGCGGGTGCGCGGCAACGAGGCGCCATCCGGACCCGCGCAGTGTGTCGACGGCCGCATCAAGACTCGGGTGCAGCGTGAGCCCGACCCAATTACGGCTCCCGCCTGAAGCCATTCGATGATGGTGAAATCCGCCGCTAGGCGAGACCGCGTGCACGCGGTGGATGCCGACGGCGTCGCAGGTTCTGATGATCGCGGAGATGTTGTGGGGCTTGTGGACGTCGGCCGCGAGCACCGTGAGGTCGGGTTGGCGCCGCGCGAGCACTTCCTTGAGTTTCCGGAATCGTTCGGGTGTCATAGGCCCTCATCCTAAGGGAAATCGTCCGTGTTCCAAAAAGAGGTAGAGATCGCGACAAACGGTCGCGGCATCTATGAGATCTCCGGGCAGGTCGCGGCGATCGTGGCCGAAGCCGAGCTCGACGCCGGACTTTGTCACGTGTTCTGTAGACACACGAGCGCGAGTCTGATTATTTGCGAGAACGCCGATCCCAGCGTGCTGCGTGATGTCGAGACATTTTTCGCAGACCTCGTCCGCGATGGCGATCCTCGCTTCGAGCACGACGCTGAGGGACCGGACGATATGCCGGCGCACATCCGCTCGATACTGACAGCATCGGATCTGACGGTACCTTTGACTGCAGGGCGCCTTGCCCTCGGGACATGGCAGGGGATTTTTCTGTACGAGCACCGCACCGCACCTCATCGAAGACGCGTGCTCGTGACGATAACGAATTAGTCGAGCTCGATCTCCAGCACGTGATAACCGGTTGGGTGCATGCCGAGTGAGCGATACGTGTCGAGCGCGTTGGCGTTGTGCTCTTCGACGTAGAGCCGTAACCCGCAGACGGCCGGGTCCTGGCGCGCCAGTGCTTCGACATGCCGGTAGAGTGCGGAGAAAACGCCCTGGCGGCGATGGCTCGGCGCAACATAGACGCTCTGTATCCACCAGAAACGCCCGTTTCTCCAGTCGCTCCACTCGTAGGTGAGCAGGAGTTGACCGACGAGCACGTCGCCTGATTCGACGACATAGTAGCGGCCGTGCTCAGGCGCATCGAGCAGCGCCTGGACACCCGAGAGCACGGTCGGTGTGTCGAGATGCTTGCTCTCGGTCTCCTCCGCGAGACGCCGATTGAACTCGGCGATCCGCTGTGCATCGGCTGGCGTCGCTGGGCGAATAGCGAAGGACACTGGGCGCTTACCGATGATTAGGGGTCAGAGTCAGGCGGACGATAATACCGGCCTGAGTTCATTTCCGACAGATTGGGCCCCAGTAGTCAGGTAGTAGGCAAACTGACTTGGCAGCGCGGGCTCGAGTGCCCGATAATAGGCGCCTTCCAAAGCGTGGGGCCGTAGCTCAGTTGGGAGAGCGCTGCGTTCGCAATGCAGAGGTCGGGAGTTCGACTCTCCTCGGCTCCACCAATTTCTACTCAGCGCTTTGGCGGGCCGTAGTAGCCGTCCTTTTCGGCGGCGTCGTCGCGCAGCAGGCGTGCGCCTTCGACGACTAATTCGCTTAAGCCCTCGCCACCCGCATCGATGTGCGCGAGCAGCGCGCTGCGCATGCGCGGGTCCCAGTAGGTGCGCAGGTGATTGCGCAGCCCCTCGGTTGCGCGCTCCGGCGGATACGGCGAGAAGAAATCGCCAATCTGATTCGCCATCGCGATCAATAGCTCGAGCTTCATGACGGCACCGGACACGTTGGGCTGCTCGTCGGTGGGCTCCATGCTCAGGCGTCCTCGACTGCAACGAGCGCTTCTGCTTCGTGCTCACGGTGTGCAGGATGTGCCGTGTCCGTTCGCGCGCGCGATTTCTCGTCAGGCTTGACCTTTGCCACCTCGACTGCCGTTACCTTGTACTCCGGGCAGTTCGTGGCCCAGTCAGACAAGTCGCTCGTCACGGCATTCGCTTTGGATTCCGCGTGGTGGAACGTCGTATAGACGATGCCCGGGTTCACACGGTTTGACTCGACGACCTTGAGCTGGGTTGCGCCGAATCGGCTGGCAACGGTGACCCTGTCGCCCGTGTGCAGTCCGCGTACCTGCATGTCGCCGCGCGACATCTCGAGCACGTCTTCCGGATGCCACTGTGAGTTAGCTGTGCGGCGCGTCTGAGTGCCGACGTTGTACTGACTCAGTATCCGGCCCGTGGTCAGGAGTAGGGGATATTGCTCACTGATGCGCTCGCGCGTAGGTACGAAGCCCGTCAGCATGAAAGTGCCGAGGCCGTTGGCCCGCGGAAACTGTTCCATATGCAGCACTTCGGTACCCTCAGGTGCCTTCGTGTCGACCGGCCATTGCGCCGAGCCAACGCGGTCGAGCAACTCGAAGCTCGCGCCGCTATAGGCCGGCGACAGGCGCGCGAGCTCATCGAGCACCTCACCGGCATGTGCGTATTGGACGTCATAGCCCAGCGCGTTCATGAGCTTCACGGTGACTTCCCAGTCCTGATAGCCCGCCAACGGCTCGACGACTTTGCGAACACGGCTGATCCGTCGCTCGGCGTTCGTAAACGTGCCGTCTTTTTCGAGCGATGAGCTGCCCGGCAGGAGCACATGCGCGTATTTCGATGTCTCGTTCAGGAAAATATCGTGGACGATCACACATTCCATCTTTCGCAGTGCCGCGATGATATGGTTCTGGTTGGGATCGGACTGCACGGGGTCTTCGCCCATGATGTACATGCCCTTGAAATGCCCCGTCAGCGCCGCGTCGAACATATTCGGCAGCCGCAAGCCCGGCTCGGGGTCGAGCTCGACGCCCCATTCGGCCTCGAAGCTCGACCGGGTCGCATCGTCCGTGACGAAGCGGTAACCGGTGAGCACGTGTGGCCAGCTGCCCAGGCAGCTGCCGCCCTGCACGTTGCCTTGTCCCCGCAGCGGGTTCACGCCGACGCCTTCGCGTCCATACATACCGCAGCTGAGGGCGAGATTGCCGAGACACATAACACCGGTTGACCCCTGCGAGTGCTCGGTCACGCCGAGCCCGTAGTAGACCGTGCTGCGCGGGCCGGAGGCGTAGATCCGCGCGGCCCGTCGAATGTCCTCGGGATCGACGCCGGCGATCGCTCCTATGTTCTCGGGCGAGTACTCGTCGCTGCCGACGAGCTCAGCCCAGTGCTCGAACTCCTGCCATTCGCAGCGCGACTTGATGAACTCCGGAGCGTGTAGGTTCTCGCGCACGATGACGTGTGCAAGGCTGTTGAGAATTGCGACGTTGGTGCCAGGGCGTAGCGCGAGGTGCACATCGGCGCGGCAGTGCGGACTGTCGACGGTCTCGGTGCGGCGCGGATCGATGACGATGAGTTTCGCACCCTGACGGATGCGGCGCTTCATCATCGAGCCGAACACGGGATGGCCTTCGGTCGGGTTCGCGCCGACGACCATGATGACGTCAGCCTGCAGTATCGAGTCGAAATGTTGGCTCGCGGCGCCTGCGCCGACGGTGGCCGAGAGCCCGAACTGCGTCGGCGAGTGACAAATGCGCGCGCAATTGTCGATGTTGTTGTTGCCGAGCACGGCCCGCACGAACTTCATCGTCAGGAAGATCTCCTCATTCGTGCAGCGTGAGCTGGACACACCGCCAACGGAGGCGCGGCCGTACTTCGCCTGGATGCGTTTGATCTCACTCGCCGCATGCGCGAATGCTTCTTCCCAGCTCACCTCCTGCCACGGATCGTCGATGCTGGCACGGATCATAGGAGTCTTCACTCGATCCGGATGCCGGTAGTAGTCGTAGGAGAAGCGGCCCTTGATGCAACTGTGGCCGTGGTTGGATTTGCCATCCTTCCACGGCGTCATGCGAACGATCTCGTTGCCGATTGTCTCC
>JAOTTJ010000160.1 GCA_029864465.1 Gammaproteobacteria bacterium
TGTTGGTGACTCACGCCTCTATCGCATGCGCGATAATCGTTTCGAGCAGATCACGATGGACCATTCCCTGCTCCAGGAACTCGTCGATCGAGGCTTTTACTCGCAGGAGGAAGCCTCGCGATCAACGAACCGCAACTACGTGACGCGGGCGCTCGGCGTGGAGTCGGGCGTGGAAGTCGAAGTCCAGGAGATAGACATCGAGAAGGGTGACTACATCCTGATGTGCTCCGACGGCCTGCCAGATATGGTCGAAGATGAGGACATCCATCTCACGATCAGCACGTTTAACAATAATATTGATACAATCGGTCAGCAGCTCATCAAGCTCGCCAATGACAATGGCGGCCGCGATAATGTGTCCGTCGTGTTAGTGCACGTATTGGACGCGTTTCCGGCCAATGCCGGGCTGCTGGCGAAAGTTCGTAACCTCTTCGGATAATCGGAAAAAGAACGATGCCACGTTTGATATTGAGCCTAGATGGGCAAACTCTAGCCGAGTACAACATGACCAAAGAGCGCTACACAGTCGGGCGCTTACCGGACAATGACATCCGTATCGATAACGCGGCTGTCAGTGGGCACCATTCCCTGATCATCAATATCCTCAATGACTCGTTCCTCGAGGATCTCAACAGTACGAACGGCACGTACGTCAACGGCAAGCTCATCAAGAAGCATGCGCTGCAGCACGGAGACGTGATTACAGCCGGCCACCATCAGCTACGCTACGTCGACGACCAGGTCGAGGAAGCGGACTCAGACCCTGACGACGAGTTTCAGAAAACGATGGTCATCGAGCCGAACCGCGACATGGAGGAGCAGATCGCCAAGGTCGCCGAGGCCGCCGAAGCCGCCGCGGCACAGGGCGTGCCGGCCGCGATGGCTGAGGGCGCAGGCTCGGCACTTATCGACGAGGCTTCCTCGGCAACCGCAAAGCCCGCCAGCTTTGCACCGACGAGCACGCAGACCGTTGACGAGTCCGAAACGCCCGTTGCCTTGCCCAAGGCCAAGCTGCAGGTCCTATCCGGCACGTTTGCGGGCCGCGAGCTCGAGCTCACGAAAACACTCACGACGCTCGGCCGTCCCGGTTTGCAGGTTGCGGCCGTGAGTCGCCGCTCGGAAGGCTTCTTTATCGTCCACGTGGAAAGCGGCAAACCGGATGACTATCCTCTCGTCAACGGCCAGCCGATCGGTCCACAGGCGCGCCAACTCGAAGACAATGACGTGATTCAGCTCGCTGGCGTCAAGATGGGGTTCTTCGTCACCTGACAAGCCAGCGCGACGCACTGCCAAGCTATCCGCGCACGCCCTCGCCGTAGGCCTCGGCAATGAGGTTCTCGAATTTCGTGAACTCACCGAGAAACGTCAGGTGGAATTCGCCAATGGGGCCGTTGCGCTGCTTGCCGATGATGATATCGGCGACGCCACGTCGCGGCGTATCGGGCTCATAGACTTCCTCGCGGTAGATGAAGACGATGAGATCGGCATCCTGCTCGATGGCACCCGATTCACGCAGATCCGACATCACAGGTTTCTTGTCCGTGCGCTGCTCGACACTGCGATTGAGCTGAGACAACGCGACCACGGGTACCTTGAGCTCCTTCGCAAGGGCCTTGAGCGAGCGTGAGATCTCCGAAATCTCCGTCGCGCGGTTCTCCTTCGTGCCGGCGACCTGCATGAGCTGCAGATAGTCGATAACGATGAGCCCAAGGTCGTGCTCGCGCTTCAGGCGCCGCGCACGCGCGCGCACCTCTGTTGGCGACAGCGCCGGCGAATCGTCGATGTAAAGGGGTGCGTCCGACATGATCGAGACGGCCGAATCGATACGCGACCAATCCTCGTCTGTCAGATTGCCGGTTCGCAGGTGTGACTGGTTCACGCGACCGATAGAGCCGATCATGCGGAAGCTCAACTGCTCAGCCGACATTTCCATGCTGAAAATCGCCGTGGGCACGCGGTGCGCAATCGCCGCGTTTTCGGCGATGTTCATGGCCAACGTTGTCTTACCCATCGACGGTCTGCCCGCGACGATGATGAGATCGCCGCGCTGCAGCCCTGCGGTCTTGTTGTCCATCTCGCCGAAACCCGTTGGAATTCCGGTGATATCGCCTTCGGTATTGCTCAAGACATCGAGACGGTCGATGGTATCGGGTAGGATTTCTTTGAGCGCGATGAAACCAGAACCGCGGCGTTGCCCGCGGTCGGCAATATCGAAGACGCGTTGCTCGGCGAGGTCGACGAGCTCGGTGACGGAACGGCCCTCCTCGTCGTAGGCGCTACCGGCGATCGAGTTACCGATCTCGATGAGCTGGCGCAGCATCGCACGCTCGCGCACGATGCGCGCATAGGCGCGTACGTTTGCCGCACTCGGCACATCCCTGACGAGCTGTGACAGATACGGTAATCCGCCAGCAGCCGCGAGCTGACCCTGTCGGTCCAGGAGCTCGCTGACCGTCAGCGCATCAGGCGGCTGATCGCGCTCGTTGAGCGCACCGATCGCCCCAAAAATCAGTTTATGATCCGCGCGATAAAAGTCGTCGGACACGACGACGTCGGCAATCTGATCCCAAGCTGACGGACTCAGCATGACGCCGCCGAGAAGCGACTGCTCAGCCTCAACCGAGTGCGGAGGCAGTCGCAGTGACTCGGGAAGCCCTGTTCTCTGTTGTTTTGTTACGACCGCTTCGACCATCGAGCACAGCTCACGCTTCAGTCGAGCTTAGCACACTCGTCTCGCACACCAACGTCTGTCACGGTGCGTCGCCGCTCTGCTCCTCTGCAGGACTCTCGTCCGACACGACCGCATCCTGGATAGTAGATTCCGACATGATGCCTTCCACGACAATCGTCATCGGAACGTTCACGTCCGTGTGCAAATGCAGCTCGATCGCATGCTCACCGATAACGCGCAGCGGTCCTTCGGGGAGCCTGATCTCGGCGCGCTCCACCGCGATCCCGAGCTTCTCCTCGCAGGCTGCGGCGATGTCGATCGTGCCGATCGAGCCGAATAGCTTGCCCTCTGGACCTGCGTTCGCCGTAAGCGTGAGCGTCTGCCCTTCGAGCTTGGCCGCGCGCGCCTGCGCTTGCCCGACCTCGGCTTGTGCTTTGGCCTCGAGATCAGCGCGCTGGGCTTCGAACTTCGCGACGTTAGCCGCGGTAGCGAGCGTCGCCTTGCCCTGCGGAAGCAGGAAATTCCTCGCAAACCCGGGCTTGACGCTGACCTGATCGCCTATGCCGCCAACGTTCTCGATCTTCTCCAGCAGAATGACATCCATACCCATCTACTCCTAAATAACTTACGTCGCGGCACGCAACGGCGACCGCAGATTGATCCAATTGTCCGTGAGCCCCATTGACCCCAGCGCAAGTATCACGACCGCCGTCAACGGGCTCACGAGCAACAAATACATCACGAGCAGCAACGCGGGGTTCGATCGCTTAGCATGCGCCCAGGCATGGGTGACGGCAAGGCCTTGAAAACAGAATCCGAACAAGACCAACGGAAACAGATTCTGCACGAGCCGCAAGTCGAGAAAGAGGCTCACGGCCATAATGAGGGTCGCCGGAATGCCGAGTATCCGCCCCAGCCTCAGCGCACGGAAATCGGCACCGAACTTGCCGGGCGCACTCACGAGGCACGCCCACCAATAACCCAAAAATAGCGCAACGACCAGCTGCGCAAACACGACGGCTGCGGACAGCCCGAAGAACACTTCGCTGAGTTGGCTCAGCGCCTCGATCTGCTCGGGCGCAGCACCATTGTCGCGAAACACGTCGAGCACAGCTTCGAGCTGCGGGCCGATAAGCTCACCCGCATCAGGCCAAATCAGAACGGCAATCATGACGCAGGCGATGCAGAAAAGCAGGCTGGCCTGAAACGCAAGTGCCAGTGACTGCGTCGTAGTCACGATCGCCCCGAGCGCCGCGCCAGACAGCATGGTCGCGACCCCGACCATATTGAACAATTGGTTCGTGCCAACGGCCGCGCCGATGACGAGCACACCCGTCGCGGCAATGGCCGCGCTGACGAGCCCCTGGTAAGGGCCGCGACGAATAGTTTCAAACGTCAGCAACGCCGCTGCGAGCATCGGCACCATCGGCGCCACAGCGATGGCGAGAATCAACAGCGCGTAACGCCGCCGTTGCAGCCATTGAACGAAGGCCGTCAAGAGACTAATCCGGCGCGCGATCCGCCGCGACTCAGTGCTGATCCGTATAAGGCAGCAGCGCCAGGAATCGAGCGCGCTTGATCGCCGTAGCGAGCTGGCGCTGATAATGCGCTTTCGTGCCCGTGATGCGGCTCGGGACTATCTTGCCGGTCTCGGTGACGTAGGCCTTCAGCGTCGCTAGATCCTTGTAATCGATCTCCTCTACGCCCTCAGCCGTGAATCGGCAAAACTTCTTGCGTCGAAAATATCTTGCCATGACTACTTCTCCTCATCCGTGGCGTCATCGGCTTCGGCCGCCGCGCTCTCGTCGGAATCCACTGCGGCGGCTTGTTCAGGCGCAGCTTCCTCAGCCGGTGCTTCTTCAGCGGGAGCCTCCTCGGCCGCAGCCTCAACTGCCGGAGCCGCCTCGGACTCGGCTTGCGCGGACTCAGCCGGTTTTGTATCGGGCTGCTTCGTTTCAGCCGTCTCAGGTGCAGCCTCTTCTGCAGCCTCTTCCCTGGGAGGCCTCTCGACGCGCTTCGAGCGCTCAGCCTCGGCCGCCGCAGCCTGTGCTTCCTTGGCCTTCTCTTCCTCCTGGGCTTTCGCCATTGGCGAGGCTTCGGTAATGGCTTTGTCGCGCTTGATGACGAGGTGTCTGAGCACGGCGTCGCTAAAACGGAAGGCGCCCACGAGCTCGTTGAGCGTCTCCTGCGGACACTCGATATTGATCATGAGGTAATGGGCCTTGTGGACCTTGTTAACTGCATGAGCCAGCTGCCGACGGCCCCAGTCCTCCTGGCGATGCACGACGCCCTGCGCAGCTTCGATCATGCCGCGGTAGCGCTCAAGCATTGCAGGGACTTGCTCACTCTGGTCAGGGTGGACCAGAAACACGACTTCGTAGTGTCTCAACGAAAGCTCCTCTCGGGTTATAGCCTCCTGCGCGCGATTCGCCAGTGAGGCAAGGAGTGAACTGGTTTTTAGGAGCCGTGCATCCTACTGCACGCGGCGCCGCGCCTCAAGCCGGTCGGCGCGCCGGGCTGCGGCTGCGGATCTGCCGGTCCAGCTCGAACAGCAGGATTGCCGCGGCCACGGAGACGTTGAGGCTTGCGACGGTGCCGCGCAGCGGGATGCTGACGATCTCGTCGCAGAGCTCCCGCGTGAGCCGGCGCAGGCCATGCCCCTCCCCGCCTACGACGACCGCAATCGGCGCATCGAGCTGCGCATCGTGGAGGCTGCGTGGCGTGTCGGCATCGGCGCCGACGACCCAGACGCCGGCTTCCTTGAGCCAGTGTAACGTCGAGGCAAGATTGCTGACACGGGCAAGGCGCACCGTTTCGGCCGCGCCCGCAGCGGCCTTGACCGCAGCGGGCGTAAGCTTGGCCGAGCGGCTCCTCGGCACGACGACCGCATCGACGCCCGCGGCGTCGGCGGTCCTCAGACATGCGCCGAGATTGCGCGGGTCCTGCACCTGGTCGAGTACGAGCAGCCGCAGCGCCTTGCCGCGCTCGAGCGCAAGGGATTCGAGCTCTCGGATACCGATCTCGCCGAGGCCGCGAGTTCGTACGGCCACGCCTTGATGCGTGCCACCGCTCGTTAAACGATCCAGTGCGACGCGATCCACGCGCTCCACTGGAATAGCGCACGAGGCGAGCTTGCGCTCGATGTCGGGCAGCGTACTCGCTCGAGAGCCGCGAAGAAGTGCCGCAGCAACGACACCCTCGGGTCGGCGCTCGAGCAGCGCCCTGACAGCGTGCACGCCGTATACCCAGTGCCCGCCGTCTCGTTTGCGCTCAGCCACTGCGCTTTCTCCGTCTTCGCGGCCGCTGCTCCTGCTCGGCATCGGCATCCGCATCAGCAAGGACGAAATCGATCTTCCGGTCGTTGACATCAACGTTGACGAGCCGGACCTTGAGCTTATCGGTGAGGCGGTAACGGTTGCCCGTGCGCTCACCGACGAGCACAGAACCACCGGCCTCGCGATGATAATAGTCCTCCGGAAGCCCTGAAACGTGCACGAGGCCATCGATCTGTAACTCGTGAACGCGCACGAACATCCCGAATGCGGCGATGCTTGCGACCAGCACGTCGAACTCGCGACCGATATGCGCTTTGAGATAGGTGCACTTCAAACGTTCCTCGACCTGCCAGACGGCTTCGTCCGCGCGCCGCTCGGTTATCGAGCAATGCTCGCCGAGTTGCTCGAGTGCGGGCAAGCCGTAACCGAAACCCTTGGCGCTACCGCGACGTGTAAGCCATTTGATCGCCCGATGCACCATGAGGTCCGGATAGCGGCGGATTGGCGACGTGAAATGCGCATACGCTGGCAGCGCAAGCCCGAAGTGACCGGTATTGCGTGGCTGGTAACGTGCTCTGCTCATCGAGCGCAGCACCATTGCATCAATAAGCTCGGCTTCCGCGTGGCCGCGGACACTCTCGAGGAGTCGTGAGACGTCTTTCGGTGTGAGCTCACTCGGTGACTTGAGCTTGAGACCGAGGCTTTGCAGGAAGACGACGAGCTCATCAATGCGGTCGGGATCCGGACCGTCATGAACCCGATAGAGGCCTGGAATACGCCCCTTATTCATGCGCTTAGCTGCCTCGACGTTAGCCGCGATCATGCATTCCTCGATGATGCGATGGCTCACGAGACGATCGGCGACATGTACGTTGACGACCTGGCCCCGATCGTCGAGCTCGATTTTGGCTTGCGGCAGATCGAAATCGATCGCGCCGCGCCGCCGGCGCTTCTTATCGAGCGCTCGATAAACCTCATACAGATTGCGTAGCTGCGGCTCGACGGCACCTATCTTCGCCGACGACTTGCCGCCGTCGAGCAGCCGCGCAACCTCGACGTAGGTCAACCGGGCGGCTGAGCGCATGACACCCTCGAAGAAACGAGAGCGCGTGATATTTCCTCGCCCGTCGACTGTCATCTCGCAGCAT